>CAUVFB010000101.1:0-6109 GCA_963551095.1 uncultured Prevotella sp.
GTCAAGCCCAATTGCGTTAAACTGCCGATTTTATGCAAATATTACAGCAATTTTCTGTAATTTTGTTTTCGGTGATCATAGCGATTTTTGTTTGTAATTATTTGAATGTTAACACCTTAAATTACAACAAATTTCGCTAATCACCAAATTTACAGACACTTATAATTCATCGAACTCACGTTAATTAGCAGGTCTGAGCATGAAGCTGTCGCAGATTGCGACCGAGATGAACCTTATATCCAAGGGTACGCCCTCGTTGGCATGGATGTTCGTGTGCACCTTGATACCGCCCTTCTTCCTTCCCGACTTCGGGTGACGGTCGACACCCTTGAACAAGGAGGTTGGAGAATAGCGTTATCGTGGTGGAGTCGATGACCTGCAGCCGGTGAGCCAGGAGGGAACTTGACGCTTTCGGCTGTCCGAGGAAAGTCTGTCTTTATACCGGGCATACAGGCTGCAGTATACGCTCTCAAACACTTTTTTAGACCTGCGCGAGTTGGCATCGGAAAGGTGCTGCCATGCTGCGTCAAAGCGTTTTACGTAGCGCTTACCGCCGTGCTTACGGCTGAATTTAAGTATTTCTGACTTGTCGAGCAAATTTATCAACTGACCATACATCGGCTGTCCGATAATATGTGTACCTTTGTTCATGGTCGCCGTGGTTTATTTTTGCAGACACAAAGGTAACTAAAAGGGCTGAATTTCAAGCGAGGAATCCAGCCTTAAATTTGTAGCCCAAAAAGTTTTAGCGGACAGCAATAAATTAGAAATAATGAAAAAGAGGATTAAGAAGCGAGGAAAGATGCAGAAAGGATTAACATGAGGAGATGGAAAAATGCCAAAGTGGACAAGAAAAAGAACGAAAGATGGATTCGGGATATAAATGGATTTTCGACTGTCTTCTATTGTTCTTTGTCTGTTTATTTTTACACTCATGCTTATTTAGGTTTAATGCGATGGATTCCACCGGATAAATACACATCAAAAGAGAATCCACTCGTCGACTTTATTAGAAGATCTATTCATTGAAAAATCATAAAAAGTAGGTATTGTGGCGTCTTTGTTTAATAGTTAACTTTGCAGTCAATTATAAACCTATCAAACATATAAGTGAAGAAGATAATGAAATCAATTTTTCGAACAGTTGCACTTGCACTGTTGGCCATATTGGTCAGCATTCCAGCACTTGCAGACGACTATGTGAAGGTGAGCAACAAAGATGGAAAGGAAATTACTTTCGCGCTTTCAGAGAAGCCCGAGGTTACGTTCACGGCGAGCGAACTCATACTGAAGACGACACACGAGACCGTTAGTTATCCTCTCAGCGACATGCTTACTTTCGAGTTTACCAATGAACCTGCAGGTGTCAGCCTCATAGAGAGTGAATCCGGAAAAGCTCTCTTCTCTTTCAATAACACTGTCAAGGGCAAAGGATTGAAGACAGGAAGCCGTGTCAGCATCTATACTATTGGCGGTCAATCCGTAGGCTCTGCCATCGTCGATGTCTATGGACAAGTGGAGATTCCACTCAACGGACAGACAGGGGTATTCATTGTGAAATCATCAACCAAGACATTCAAAATCATCAAGAAATAAATGAAAAAGACTTTTATCTTAACTATTGCAGCTCTCCTATTTACAACAAGCATGCAAGCACAGACCGTTACCATAAACAAGACAGACGGTACGACCGTTACTTATCAGGCCAACGAAATTAAGAATATTTTGTTCAGCCCATCGGAAGCCACAATTGCGGGCAACTATACAGGCACGAATATCCTGACGGTAGGTCAGTTCGGGTCTTTCCCCACCAACGACATTGTCTATCAGATTACCGCCAATGCCGACGGTACTATTGACGTAACGGCTCCAGAAGAGCATTACACGGGCGTTACTATGATGGGGGACCTGACCCTTGGCACCTATACGGTGAAAAACCTCACCTATGATGAGACAACTAAAAGCTATGAACGCGACTACAGTGACGATGGTATTACGGTTCATGTTAAGTCCAGCAATGGAATGGACAAAGATTATCCGTTCAACACAAGCAAAATAACTGTTATCCTCAGTGAAGACGGAACGCTGACCATCCAGAACAGCTACAAACTGGGCAAGATGCCGTTCCCTATATCGGCAGTTTTTACAGGAAAGAAGAACTAATAGGTTGATTATGCACTACGCATTAGAACCCTTAAAGCTCCTTGCAGGCTGTGCTATCGTATTGATGTTCACAGCCTGCAATGGAATTCTTGACGATATATATAACCGTACTCCTGCCACACCTGCTATCTCGAATGGTCAGCTTTATATAGATGCCACAAGCTGGACAGACTGGTATTATGTCGACTTCGACTCGCTTCGGCTGCATATAGAGCAGAAAGATACAATTGGCTTGTTGAAAGCACAAACCAACTTTAAGGCTTATCCCATTCCTACAGCGCAGACAACCACACCCATCGACAGAAAAACGGGAATATACACCTACTGGTTTGATGTATTCGGGAAAGGTATCTCCAACTATAAAAAGAGTAGTTTCATGCCTACCGGCAGACAGCCCGAACCTCTGTCGTGGAGCATTGCCATCCACCGTAATAATGTGCGAACAAATGAAGGTGCTGTGTTGGAGACTCGCTACACGTCTCTAGATGTATTGCCCAAGAACAGTTCCGAATTTACAGGAGCCGGTTTTCTGGCCGACGAGTGGACTGAAACCGAGGTATGGGTAGACCAATCGCAAATGCTACAAAGCCTGGTGGGTTGTCAGGGCATTGCCATCAACAAAGTTTTGTCGTCCTGGCTGCATCTTGACATTCCACCTATGCCACCTAAATTCACGCTCAATAATCACGTATTCATCATCCGGCTGAAAGACGGAAAGTATGCAGCCGTACAGCTACAGAACTATATGGACGCATCAGGAACCAAATGTTGGCTGACCATCAACTACAAATATCCCTATTAAGGCATCCTTTCCTTTTATTTTTTCTTTATGAGAAAACAACACCTTGCACTATTTTCTATTATCAGTCTGTTACCTGCCACGGGTTGGGCAGACACATTTCCCGACTCCCTCTCAGTTCCAATCGAGATGGAGCAAGTCGTGGTAACAGGTACACGCACGCCCAAGCTGCTCGCCAAGACACCTGTTCTGACCAAGGTAATATCGGCAGACGACATTCGCAAGACTGACGCAACAAACCTGCGCGATCTCCTACAACAGGTGATACCGGGAGTTGAATTTTCGTATGCGATGAACCAGCAGGTTCACCTCAATTTCTCAGGTTTCGGCGGACAAAGCATCTTGATACTCGTCGATGGTGAACGGCTGGCCGGTGAGACGATGGACGATGTTGATTTCTCGCGTATCGGGATGGACAACGTAGACCATATAGAGATAGTAAAAGGTGCGTCGTCGGCTCTTTACGGTTCGAATGCGGCTGGAGGCGTTATCAATATTATTACGAAGAGTTCCGTCCGTCCGCTCGTTCTTGGCTTGAATGCACGATGGGCACGCCACAACGAGCAGCGTTACGGCACATCACTGCAGCTAAGGCAAGGTAAGTGGAGTAATCTATTAACTATCAACCGGAATACCATCGACAATTACAACGTGCACAACGGAGATCATCCCATCACGCGGGTGATATCCACCATCTATGGCGACAAGATTTGGAACTTCACCAATATGCTCACTTACCAACCGAGTATGAAATTTCGCCTGATGGGGCGTGCGGGCTATTTCTTCCGTCAACTGGTACGGACGGAAGAAGCTCCTGAACGATACCGAGACTTTTCGGGGGCAATCCGGGGCGTTTGGAGACCGACGAATCAAGACAATATTGACCTAGCCTACGTTTTTGACCAGTACGACAAGTCGGACTATCAGCGAATAACACAGCTCGACATACGCGACTATTCCAACGTGCAGAACTGCTTTCGGCTACTCTACAGCCATACTGTCGGGAATGGCAACGTACTGTCGGCCGGCTCGGACTATATCCACGATTATCTCTTCAACAATTATCTTGAGGGAAGGACACGCAAGCAGGACTCTTTCGATGCCTTTGCACAGTACGACCTGAACATCAGCCAACAATGGGAAATGGTAGGTGCACTACGCTATGACTACTTCTCGGATGGTAGAACCTCGCGCCTGACACCCAAGCTGAGTGTCCGATATCAACCGGTTTACAATCTCAACATCCGCTTCGGATACGGAATGGGCTTCCGTGCTCCTACACTCAAGGAGAAATACTACAACTTCGATATGGCAGGTATTTGGATAGTGGAGGGCAGCCCGGTTCTGAAGCCTGAAGTGAGCCATAACTTCAACCTTTCGGCAGAGTATACTAAGCATCATTACAACTTCACTGTCAGCGGATATTACAACCATATCGACAACAAAATAGCCACAGGCGCGCCTTTCTACAAGAGAACTTCCGATATCATGCCCCATCTTCCTTATCTGAATCTTGACCATTATTCGGTCATCGGAGGTGAGGCCACAGCACAGGCACGGTGGACGAACGGCATCACAGCGCGGCTGTCCTACGCCTATACCGACGAACATCTACCCAAAGACAAGAGTGGCCGTTCGGTTAACAACCAGTATATCCCAGCTCGCAAACATTCGCTGACGGGACACATAGATTGGGATCATCAGTGCACACGCAACTATGGACTGGATATCGGACTTGACTGCCGCGCCCTTTCATCGGTCGATAACGAAGAATTTGCAGACTACTACGACATCTCCAAAGGCACCAACACGATTCACTACCCGGCCTACGCGCTCCTGAAGCTCTTACTGGTGCAGCGCATTGGAAAGGCTGTAAAAGTGAACATTGCCCTTGACAACCTCCTGAACTATAAGCCTGAATATTATTATCTGAACAGTCCGCTGACCGATGGCACTAACCTAATGATAGGAGTAGCCGTCAATCTATTTGATGCTCAATAGACACAGACCCTCCAAAACAAGGAATATGAAAAAGATTTATTGGTGGCGAACCATCGCCTCGTTCATCCTCGTATTGTTCACCATGCCTCTCGGGCATGCCATGATGATACTGATGGAAAAATTCATGCAGCCCGAAGCAGTGCATTATGCTGGCTTCACGATAGGATTCGTAGGACTCGTGATGGTAATCGTGGGTGTATTTGTCAAGGGCGATACCCGGCAGACACTTTGGGGACTCATCGGCGGACTGCTCTTTTGGACAGGATGGGTGGAATTTCTGTTCCTCTACTACGCCCGACGCTACGGCGTTCCTCCCGAAATAGAGAACGGACAGGTTGTCACAAAGCCCGAATACCTCATCATGCCCGCCTCGTTCGGCATGTGGATGATGGTGATGACCATGTACATCTTCAGCACTAAAAACGGCTGCGACTTCATCACCTGGATTCAGAAACAACTTTTCGGAAAGCGACGAACAAAGATTGCCATGCAACCAATGACCCATCATACCTCAATAGTTACTTTCATGGAACTGAACATGATGCTCTGGGCACTGTACCTGCTACTGATGTTCTGCTACGACAAGAACTTCCTCGGCGACCATCATCCTGTAACCTACCTTGTGGGCATCGGCTGTTTCATCGGGTCGCTTGCTATGCTGTGGAAACAGCTCCATATCGCTGCCTGGGGAGCCAACATCCGCATGGCGGTCGCAACGGTCATCATCTTTTGGACACCCGTCGAGATTCTCGGGCGCATCAACTTCTTTCGTGAATTTTGGGTTGAACCCGAGAAATACACTTCACTGATGCTCTGCATCCTCGCTGTCTTCGTCGTGTTACTAACCTACTTCTGGATAAGGGTCTCGAAAAGACGGAAGAAATAAATCAATAAGTCAGGTTATCCAAATCGTTTTTCTTTATTCTTAATCTAAGAATTGAGTGTCGGTGAAATAGAGATATAATGGTTCATTATGTAGCATAATATGCCCGTCGGCTGGAAACACAAATTGATCTCCCAACAAAAAGAGAGTGTGTGCCCAGGCTTCACACACTCTCTTTTGTATTTGTACTCGCCTGTCAGGATACAACTTCAGATCTGTGCTTTCGGACACCTGAATTCCTCTTCCGGAGTCAGGTACTTCCA
>CAUVFB010000102.1:0-6070 GCA_963551095.1 uncultured Prevotella sp.
TCACTACAAATATAAGAACTTTGGAGCTTACACACTTTTATAGGACAGTATCGAAGTGCAGACCCTAAAGACGTATTCAGACGAGCGAGTACTGAAAAAGAGGATATGCCTGTTTGGGGGAGACATATCCTCTTTTGTTTCGTGTTGGTTGTCAGTCTTACTGCCCGGTACCTGCCCATTCAAATGGCGGACGGGCTTGTCGCACTTTTATCTTACAACATGTTTCTTACCATTAATAATATATATGCCACGCTTCAGACCGTCCAAAGTCTTGGCTCCAGTACGTATTCTCACTCCGTTGAGGGTTGTTACGTCAAATGACGAAGACATCTTCTCTGTAGCATGGATGGAGGCTGCGCCAATAGGAGCATCGTTGGAGAAGCCCGACTCGTTGGTCTCGCCGTCCTTGGAGGTGTATATGACGGTAACATTATATACGTGGCCGCCCGTAACACGGGTGTTGGTGTAGGTATGTTTGTCGCCGGTAACGCGGGCTATTTTCGCTCCGTCTCGGTAGATGACGTATTCGGTTATGTCGTCGTCGGCTCCTTTTCCCGACTCCGGAACGACAGGATTTCCCCAAGTAAGTATAACCTTGTAGTTGCCTGCTTCCTCTGCCTTGAGGTCATTTATCCTGCCGTAGGGCGAGGGCACGATGCCGACGGTCTTTGTTTCCGTCTCGTTGTCGTTAAGCTGCATGTCGCCGTCGTATACAATCATGGCTTTTACCTGTAACGACGCTGCCTGCTCGTTAATGGCAACGGGTAGTTTGAATGTTATGGTATCCTTTTCCATTGACGGAAGATTCTTGAGGCGGCTGACCGCTCCGCATTGGTTGCCATTGGCATAGAGGAGGACGAAATACCGTTCTGCAGCCGCAGTCCCGAGATTCTGTACGACTACTTTCACGGAACCTTTCTTTCCTGCCACAATGTTCTCAGGGACAGTGATGCTTATGGCGGCCATGTTGCGTTCAAGTTGGTCAGCAGCAGGCATTGGCACATTGAGTTTCTCCTGCCGGATGCAGTTTGCTGAATGGGTGCTCGTTGCTTCCCGAGGGTTCTGAGCAACAGCGGTTACTGAAAGCAGCAGCCCCAGTACGAAAGTGGAAATACTTGTAAATGTTCTTTTCATACGTTGTGAATATGTTTAGTTTGTATTGTTGTAATCATAAAAAGGTTCTTCCGCCCCAACTATTCTGTGGGTTGCAAAGGAGCCGTAGCAGCTTGCAGCCATTGCCGTTCGTCTTCCGTGAGATAGGGTGAAAGGGTTTCGCAGAGGCGCTTGTGGTAATTGTTGAGCCATGATATCTCTTCGCGGTCGAGCATATCCAGCTTGATGGGAGCTGTGTCGATGGGGGCAAGGGTGAGCGTCTCGAACTGAAGGAAGTCGCCGAGTGCCGTTGTCTGGTAGGGGACAGCAAGGAGTGTGTTCTCAATGCGCACTCCGAACTTTCCCTCAAGGTAGATGCCCGGCTCGTTGGTAACGGTCATTCCAGCTACAAGAGGGGCGGGTCGCCATTCCATCCGTATCTGATGCGGCCCTTCGTGCACATTCAGATAGCAGCCTACACCGTGCCCTGTTCCGTGCAGATAGTTGTAGCCCTCGCGCCACATCGGCTCTCTGGCTATGGCGTCTATCTGCGAACCGCACGCGCCTGCAGGGAATTTGCATCTGCCGAGCTGTATGTGCCCTTTCAGTACAAGCGTATATATCTTGCGCTGTTCGTCAGTAATGTCGCCCAATGCTATCGTTCTTGTGATGTCGGTAGTCCCGTCTTTGTATTGCGCACCGCTGTCGATGAGTACCCATCCATGCGGTTGTATCGGAATGTCGGTCTCTGGTGTCGCTTCGTAATGGACGATGGCACCATGTGCTTCATACCCGACAATGGTGTCAAAGGATATTCCCCGGAACAGCGGCTGTTCGGCACGCAGAGCCGTCAACCGCCTGTCGAGCGTCATTTCGGTCTGTCCGCCAGCCTCAACGGCAGGCTTGAGCCATGCCAAAAACTTCACCATTGCCACGCCGTCGCGAAGCATAGCGGCACGGAATCCGTTGATTTCTGTTTCGTTCTTAATGGCTTTCATGGCAGGAATGGGAGAGGAACCGTAGAGCATCTTAGCCGCAGCTGCCGAAGTTGCCAGTGTATAGTTGGTCGAAGTGGGGTCTATCAGTATCTTTTCGCCTCCGTATTCCTTGAGCCCATCCGCAGCATTCTCGTAGGGCTCTACGCTTATTTGTTCTGCGGCAAGATAGTTTTCCGCTTCTCTTGTCAGCTTCACCTTGTCTATATATAACGTTGCTCTTTGGGGCGAAATCAATAAGTAAGCAACGAAAACAGGGTTACAATGCACGTCGCTTCCGCGTAGATTCAGTGTCCATGCAATGTCGTCAAGAGCTGTAACGAGCAGCCCGTCGGCACTTTGAGCCGTCAGCCGCCCGCGTATCCGGCTTATCTTGCTTGCGGTTGTCTCTCCTGCATATTTCAAAGGATGGACGCACACCTTGCTCTCTGGTATCGTCGGGCGGTCTGTCCATATCTTCTCCAACGGGTCTACGTCTGTTCTGAAAGTGAAATTACCCTTACCCCGCAGTCTGCCCATAAGTTCCGAAAATTCCGAGAATGCGTTCACGCTCCCGTCAACTCCCACTACTGGATGTTCATAGCCCGCCAATTCTTGTGCCAGCCATTCGTCTATCGTCGGTGTACCGGGCATGCGCAGCTTCATCAGTCTGTATTCTGTTCCTGCCAACTGTTCGGTAGCGGCAATGAAATAGCGCGAGTCTGTCCACAGAGCGGCGTGGTTTAATGTAACGACAGCAGTACCAGCCGACCCGTTAAAGCCCGAAATCCACTCGCGGCCTTTCCAGTGTTCGGCTACATACTCGCTGTTATGAGGGTCGGTACTTGGGAATATAAAGGCCGTCATTCCCTCTTCCTGCATCAGTTTGCGGAGACGATCAAGACGTTCACTTATTGTTTTCATCCTATAATTGTTTGAGGTTCGCAGTCGACAAGATGCATACGGAGCCTTGTTTTGCGCCGCTAAGGTAGTGAATAAATTCAAAACATCCAAACTTAGGGAAAGAGAGTAGGATTATAAAAACATCAGACCAACTGCAGACCAGCTGCCTCCTTGCTGCCTGTTTTTATATTAAATAACACTTTTATGGCTGGATAAAGGCTCTCGTGTGGGCTTTTTTTTCGTAACTTTGCGGTACGGAAGATAAAAAGATTATATTCTCAAAACAAAATATCAACTTATGAATTATTTATCTAACGACAAGCTCGTTATCGTCGGTGCCGGCGGTATGATTGGTTCTAACATGGTTCAAACAGTACTCACGCTGGGGCTTACTCCTAATATCTGTCTGTACGACATTTACGAACCGGGTGTTCATGGCGTATTCGATGAGATGGAACAGTGTGCTTTCCCAGGTGCTAACCTTTCCTACACCGTTGATGCTGCCAAGGCTTTCACAGGTGCAAAATATATCATTTCTTCCGGCGGTGCACCTCGTAAGGAGGGTATGACACGCGAAGATCTGCTGAAAGGAAACTGCAAGATTGCAGCCGACTTCGGTGAAAACATCAAGAAGTATTGCCCCGAAGTAAAGCATGTGGTCGTTATCTTCAATCCGGCTGACGTTACCGCACTGACAGCTCTTATCCATTCAGGTCTGAAGCCCAACCAGCTGACCTCGCTTGCTGCTCTCGACTCTACTCGCCTACAGCAGGCTTTGGCTCACGAATTTGGCGTTCGGCAGGACAAGGTAACAGGGGCACACACCTACGGCGGACACGGCGAACAGATGGCTGTATTCGCTTCGCAGGTCAAGATTGACGGAAAGCCTTTGTCTGAAATGAATCTTTCCAAAGAGCGATGGGAGGAAATCAAGCACAATACCATTCAGGGTGGTTCCAATATCATCAAGCTCCGCGGACGCAGCTCGTTCCAAAGCCCGGCTTACAACGCTGTCAAGATGATTGAGGCTGCCATGGGCGGCGAGAAGTTCACCTTGCCTGCAGGTTGCTACGTCAACGACGACAAGCTCGGATTCAAGAATGTGATGATGGCCATGCCTACGACTATTGATGCAACCGGCGTTCATTACACTGCACCGACAGGTACCCAGGAGGAGATGGCTGCCCTTCAGGCTTCTTACGAGCATCTCTGCAAGATGCGCGACGAGATTGTAAGTCTCGACATTGTTCCTGCTGTCAGTCAGTGGAAGAACGACAACGCCAATCTGTAAGAGTTCAATCTATATTCTTCGAACGAAAGAACCGGATTCACGGGGATGTCAAAGTTTGTTTGGCATCCCCGCGTATTTTCTCCCTACACTTACCACTTATCGGCCTGTTCGACACGGTTCAAGGCGCTCATTTCGCTTTGTCTTGGGTTTTTATTGGGCGTGTATGACCATTCCGATACGCATCTTGTTTCTTTTTTACCTATGTTTTCGCGCTGTTTTGCGCCGGTATTTTTATTGTACCAATTGATTGGTACAACCATACCAATTGATTGGTACGGCTGTACCAATTGATTGGTAGAACCGTACCAGTTGATTGATACAATTAATTCATCGGCACTAAATGAATGGGAAGCACTGATAAAACGGATAAAACGTACTGACATTCGTGATACAACTACCCGAATAAAGACTTCCCGCTCTGCGCACTGCTCTTTCCCACATCTGCATATACGCCGAACAAGGGGACACAAACACATTGTGCCCCCTTGTCGAAGAAAGGTTTCTGCGGATTGCCTACGGTGTTTCCATTCTCTTTACCGATGAAAGTTTCAGACGGATTGCCTGCGGCGTCTCCATTCCATGAAGCTTGCGCAGAGAATGGCCAGAAGCAGGATGCCGATAGCTGTGTAGGCTATCGTCTCGGTTGTGCGGATGCTTGAGGGATGGAAGTCGAAGACGAGTTTGTGATGTCCGCCCTTGATGCCGACGGCACGGAGAATATAGTTCACGCGTCCGACTCCGATGGGATTACCGTCCAGTACAGCCGTCCAGCCGGGATAATAGATCTCGGAAAGCACGACGATACCGCCGTTGCGCGAGTTGACGGTGTACTCGAGATGGTTCGGCGCATAGCTGTCGAGACGGACGACGGCTGTCGAATCGGCTGCTTTCACCTGTCCGAGGAGAGGCGCGAAACGCTTGTCGGCAACCGCCTCGTGGCGCAGATCTATCTTGCCTACCTTGTTGTACTCGGCATCGGCTCCGTCCACATAGCTGATTTTATCCACAAACCATCCATTGCCTTGGGCGTATTTGTTAGTCAGAGCCATCGTCGTGCCGCCTTGCAAGGGGAGAATAAAGTATTTGGCATTGAGCATATTCAGCACCGGGAAAGCCTTATTGCCATCGACCTCGGCCATATTTCCGCCCTTGGCAGAGATTTCGCGCATGGCTGTCTGCATCTCCGGTGCGATATACCGCTCTATCATTTCCTGATAACGGCGGAGCTTTGCAGGATGATAACCGCCGATACTCTTGTGGAAGTAGGACGTGGTGTTGTCGTTGAAAGTGCTCGTGGCAAAGTTCAGTACGCGGTAGTCGGGCGATTTGTCTTTCAGTATCTGTAAGTCGGCCGCCGTCGGTTGCTGCGGCGTGTCGCGCTCGCTCTTGGGCACAAACATTTCGTCGTTGAGGTAACGCTTGTCGACTTGCCACATGTCGACAAGGCAGAGCACGCCCAGCACAGCTATCATGTAGCCGGCACGAAGCCTGCCATAGCGGTAGAGGATCAGGGTTGCGAAGCCGATAAGAATGATGGCGACCGACCGCCAGGCATCTGCGCTGACCATGGCCTGGCGCATTGTAGCGATGTTGGAGAGGATGAGACTCTGCGTCTGTGCATCCATTCCCTGTATACCGGCTATCATCTGTGTTTCCTGCGTGCTGACAAACGGCCCCATCAAGCCCGGCATCAGTGCGATGAGAGCTGCCGCACCGGCGGTAAGGGCGAGACTGACGTAGACGAACTTCATGTTCCTGCGCAACACATCAGGCTCGTCGACGATGCGTTTGAGCGTCAGCGCGGCCAGCA
>CAUVFB010000103.1:0-6015 GCA_963551095.1 uncultured Prevotella sp.
ATAAACAGGAAAAGATTGATATAGCCATGCGCGTCGTGGCAGACCATCTGCGCGCCGTGGCGTTTTCGATAGCTGACGGACAATTGCCGGGTAATGCAAAAGCAGGCTATGTCATCCGTCGCATCCTGCGTCGTGCTGTCCGCTACGGTTATACGTTCCTCGGACAAAGGGAGGCGTTTATGTTTAAGCTGATTAATGTGCTGGTTCATGAGATGGGTGAGGCCTATTCCGAACTCACTGCGCAGCGCGAACTGATATGCCGCGTCATCAAGGAAGAGGAGGATTCATTCCTCAGAACATTGGAGAAGGGCATCACACTCCTCAACAATGCGATGGCAGAACTGAAAGAACGAGGCAGCAGGCAACTTGATGGCAAAGAGGCTTTCCGCCTTTTCGATACTTATGGATTCCCTCTTGACCTTACTGAACTCATTTGCCGCGAGAACGGTTTTACCGTCGATGAAAGGCAGTTTGATGAAGAAATGGCACAGCAGAAGGCACGTGCACGCAACGCAGCTGTTGTAGAGAATGGCGATTGGATAATTCTAAAGGATGGCGAACAGGTGTTTGTGGGTTACGACCATACCGAATATGAGTGTCATATCCTGCGTTATCGCAAGGTAACACAGAAGAAGAACAGCTTCTACGAACTTGTTCTTGACCATACGCCGTTTTATGGTGAGATGGGTGGACAGGTTGGCGACCAGGGCGTTTTGGTCTCTGAAGACGAGACGGTAAGCGTCATTGATACCAAGCGCGAGAACAATCAGAGCATCCATATCGTAAATCAGCTTCCCAAAAACGTCGGAGCCGACTTTATGGCGTGCGTCGATACTGACAGGCGCGATGCTTCGGCGGCCAATCATACGGCTACCCACCTGCTCGACTACGCCTTGAAGCAGGTCTTGGGTGAACATGCTGAGCAGAAAGGATCATACGTTAGCCCTGACACGCTCCGCTTCGACGTGTCCCATTTCCAAAAGATTACCGATGAGGAATTGCGTCAGGTAGAGCGTATTGTCAATGGAATGATTCGAAAGGACTATCCCCTTGACGAGCATCGCGATACTCCGATGGAAGAGGCAAAAGAGATGGGTGCAGTTGCACTCTTCGGCGAAAAGTATGGCGACAAGGTGCGTGTGGTTCGTTTCGGACCGAGTTGCGAGTTCTGCGGTGGTATCCATGCTGCCTCGACAGGCCGTATCGGTTTCTTCAAGATTGTAGGTGAGAGTAGTGTCGCTGCTGGTGTGCGCCGCATCGAAGCTATGACCGGCAAGACCTGTGAGGAAGCTCTCTATGCGTTGGAGGACACTTTGCGCGACCTTAAAGCGATGTTCAACAACGCCAAAGATCTCAAAGCAGTCTTGACCAAGTATATTGAAGATCACGATGCGATGAAGAAAGAGGTCGAGAGCTTCCACCGACAGGCTGTAGACCGCGCTGCCAAGGGATTGACCGAGCGTGTGCAGATTGTCAACGGAGTCAGTGTCGTTAAGGCTGTACTTCCCGTTGACCCGGCATCAGCCAAGGACATTGTCTTCAAGGTGCGTGAGTCAATTCCCGAAAAGCTCGTCTGCGTTCTCGGTTCCGTCTCAGAGAACCGTCCGCAGCTGTCCATTATGTTCAGCGATGATATGGTAAAGGATCACGGACTCAATGCCGGCAAGGTGATTCGTGAGGCAGCCAGGCTCATCAAAGGCGGTGGTGGCGGTCAACCCCACTACGCACAGGCCGGCGGAAAGGATGCCGACGGTGTCAGTGCGGCTGTTGAGAAAGTGATGGAGCTGATTAATCTGTAATTGTGTGGCAGAGTTTATATAATATATAAGGTGTACGTGAATCCCATTCAATGCTTGTCGGTGTTGGATGGGATTCTTTTTGAAAAGACTTCCACATTGTGTCTGTTTGACGAAATGTACTTTCGTACCCCACGAAATGTACTTTCGTGCTCTACGAAATGTACTTTCGTCAAAATCCGTAGTTTTGCTGTCATTCTATGAGGTGTTGTTTTGATGGGGCAAAGTCTCCATGCATCAAGAGATAAAGGTTCACTTTCGTTCCAAGCACTCCATGTCTGCAAGATAGAACATGAAGCTTTTGAGGGGAATTTCCACCTGAAATAATGGAAAGGCTATATTTACCCACATTTGGGTATTGTCGGTTCATTTTATAAATCTTACTTTTGCAGCCAACAATACATGTATTGTCATAGAAATTCTATATGAAACCCCGAAAGGAAAAATATAAGATTAGGTCTGCAAGACCTTACGGAAAGTGCGCTGTCTATATTACGGATAAAGACAGCGCACTTTATTTTTTGAACGCCCATGAATAATATTCGTTTTTAATCAACCCTCTAATATGAATAAAACAGAGTCAATAGAAAAATCAATGATAAGAAGAAAGAGTACGGGCAACGCACGGAGTTTGCGGAAAGTATCTTGTATGGCAGTGTTTTTTCTTCTTGGCGCACTGACTATCTCGGCACAAGAGACGGTCGTATACGGACAGATAACCGACGACAGAACTGGCGAGCCGCTCGCAGGAGCTGTGGTGGCAACGGCGAAAGGCAACGCTGGAACGACAGCCGATGCCGATGGACGTTACCAACTGAACTTTCAAGGACGGCAACGGGTGCTGCTGGACTTCCAATACTTAGGTTATAAGACGGAGAAACGGGAACTGGCATTGCGCGACAGCATTCGTTGCGACGTTCGGATGAGGTCAGTCGAAAACGTATTAGGGGAAGTTACAGTAACCAGCCGGAGCGAAATGCGAAAGCTGAAAGAGTCGGCCATGCCCGTATCGGTTATTGGCGAGCGACAATTGCAAGGAACAGTCTCCAATATCAACGATGTTCTTGCCCGCACCGTAGGCGTTACTGTGCGCAATACGGGCGGAATGGGGAGTGCATCGCGTATTTCCGTCCGAGGTTTGGAGGGGAAACGGATGGGCATGTACATTGACGAGGCACCTATGTCGCAGCTTAGTAACTTCGTGGCATTGAATGATATTCCGACGAACATGATTGAGCGCATTGAGGTGTATAAAGGTATTGTGCCTTATAAGTTCGGCGGTTCGGCCATGGGTGGAGCAGTCAACGTGGTAACGAAGGAGTATCCGCCCGTCTATCTCGACTTCTCCTACGAGGCAGGGTCGTTCAATACCCACCAGCTGTCTACTGTTTTGAAGCGCACCGACCGCAAGAGCGGCCTGCAGTTCGGTATTGGCGGCGTGTTCTCATTTGCCAAGAACAACTACAAGATGATCTTGAACAATCTTGACGGCCGCACCGTCGAGCGCGACCACGACCGTTTCCGCAAGCTCATGGGGGGGATGTCGGTTAAGGCAACCCGATGGTGGTTCGACGAAATGAAGTGGGAACTCATCTTGATGAAAACCCGACAGGAGATACAAGGCATCGACCTCGATGTCAGGGAGGCTTACAACCACTCTGAAAGCTACGTTACGGCACTGACACTGAAGCGTAAGAACTTCTTCTTGGACGGCCTTGACTTCGATTTCGATGCAGGATATGTCATCGGGAAGTACGGACTTTGCGACAAGGCCATGCACCGTTACGACTGGGACGGCAAAGCACTTCCGCCCGTATCTCCCTTTGGCGGCGAGCAGAACAACTTTCCGTCGGACGGACACAACCGTTCGAACGAACTGACGGCAAAGCTCAACATGGGCTATACCATTGACATGCACCACGCAGTCAACCTCAATGTCTATGCCGACCACAACTCGCTCCATCCCAAGGATTCGCTGATGGACAAGGCACTGGGCTTCCGCTCCAACTTCCCGAGCAAGATGAACACTCTCACTGTGGGACTTTCTTACGACCTGACACTCTTCGACGGACGCTTTCAGAATGCCTTTACGTTGAAGAACTTCCTCTTTTCGTCCCGCTCCCGCAGCATTGATGTCTATTCAGTAAAGGAGCCTCAGCCCGTAAGAACGTCGCGAAACTATGTCGGGTTCAGTGATGCCATGCGCTATAAGTTCACTGCCGACCTGATGTTCAAGATCTCGTTCAACTCGGAGGTGCGCATTCCGACAAGCGAGGAACTCATCGGCAACGGCTATTCTGTCCTCGCCTCACCGGCTCTGAAACCCGAACGCACGACAGGGACGAACCTCGGCATTCTCTACCGACACTTGAAGAGCGACGGCGGACTTGTCGAGATAGAGCTGAACGGATTCTACAACCAGCTCGAAGACATGATACGCTTCACTCCCGACATGATTCCGACAATGGCACGCTACCGCAATTTTGGCAGTGTCCGTACTAAAGGCGTGGAGCTGGAAGCCAAGGGCGACATCTGTCCGCTGATCTATCTATACGCCAACGGAACGTATCAGGATTTGCGCGACGTGCGCAGAACCATTCCCGGAACCGAAGTGGAGAACCCGACCCGCAACATGCGCATCCCCAACGTGCCCTATCTGCTTGCCAACTTCGGTGCCGAGCTGCACCGTGAGAATCTATTCGGCGGACGGGGGCAGAACACACGCCTGCTCTTCGATGCCTCGTACATACACCAATACTTCTACGATTTCGAGATGAGCAAGTATCAAGAGCGCAAGATTCCCACCTCACTGACGATGGACGCAGCCGTAGAACACAGCTTCGGCAACGACCGCTGGACACTCACTTTCAAGATAAAGAACCTTGCCGACCGCCGTGTCGTCTCCGAACTGAACCGCCCTCTGCCAGGCCGCTACATAGGTTTCAGGGTGAGATACCTCTTCAAGTAATAACACCGGCTTTTAAGGGTGTTAAACACTCTCGTCCAAGGGTGTTAAACACTCTCATCCAAGGGTGTTAAACACTCTCGTCCAAGGGTGTTAAACACTCTCGTCCAAAGGTGTTAAACACCCTTGGACGAAGGTCTGGCAATAGTGTGCCGACAACCGATACAGACAGATTCATTTAACAATCAAAACAATAAAACAAAATGAGAAACTTAAAATCAATTCTGACAGCCATCGCCATGATGGCACTCACCTGCTCATGCAGCGACAAGGACGAACCGAAACCGACACCCACGCCGCCCCCCGGTACAAAGGCTTTCAAGGGCATCGTATTTGCAGCCAGCATCACCAACCCTGAGGGAAACAGCGGAAGCGTGTACATGCAGGCCCTGCCCGACCTGCAGCCGGGCACCTACGACAACTCGAACAGTGTTCCCGTAGGTTTCGGCTCCAATCCCATTGCCACAGAGTCGGGCAACATCTACGCTTTCCCCGACTATATGGGCAACACCAAGGCCGAGATAACGCGCTACCAAATTGATGCCGACGGACACTGGCAGAAGAAGGGCGCGCTGTCTGTTCCGCCCAGTGCCGCAGCCTGCAACATTGTCGAGCTGAACAGTGAGAAAGCCTATGTCAGTCTGCAAGGACTGGGCATCGTGATGGCATTCAATCCGACGACCATGACGCGTCTTGCCGACATCGACCTGAACAGTCTCGGACAGGCTGACACAAGAGTCTCGCCCGCAGCAATGATCATACGCGACGGCAAACTCTTCGTCGGACTCAACCAAATGAACTCACAGTACATGCCGACACGGAACAGCATTGAGCTGGCAATGATCGACACGCAGACCGACAGGCTGGAGAAGCACATCGTCAACACTACGCTCGGCATGAGCTTCGCCACACGCCCCATCGATCCCAAGTCTATCTTCATGGACGAAAAACACGACATCTATCTCAACTGCGTCGGTGCGTTCGGCTTCATTCCCCAGTTCCCCGGCGGCATCGTGCGCATCAAGAACGGTTCGACAGAGATTGACCCCGACTATTGCATCCGCTTGGATCAGACCGAAGTGGCAGGACTTTCCACCCAGCATGCCGACTTCATCGGAATGGTCTGCTACGGCGGCAACGGACAGCTCTATGCCTATGCCAATTCGTATGCGCTTGACCCGAATGGCTTGAAGAATCCATACCTGAGTCTGACCAATGTGCCCATCGTCATCGACCTGAAACAGAAGACCATGA
>CAUVFB010000104.1:0-5982 GCA_963551095.1 uncultured Prevotella sp.
CTCTTGTCTGTAGGATGTCGGAAGGACGTGGCGGATTTGCTTTCTCGTACACAATATTGGGCAGGGCTTTCATGGTGGACTCATCCACCTGCATATATTTTTTTATCAGTGCGGCGTAGTAGGCGATGCCGTGTCGGTTGATCAGTTCTACAGCTTTGTCGTATGCTTCCCGGAAAGCTTCTTGCTGACTGTTACGATTATCTCGTTCCATAAAAGCAATGACACCCGGTCTGAACGCATCTTCCTTGGAGTCGTAGAACACATTGTGGCCTAAGAGTCGTGCTTGTGTGGCTTGCGGCTCGGCAAACCAAAAGGCATCCAACTCGTTATTCTGTAACATTTTCATCCGGATAAATACGTCGTTGATTTGTGAACGGAACACCTGATACTTGGGCTTGGCTTTCCTGACTACTTTGTCGGTCAGCAAGTCTGTTGCAGAGAAGCGAGTCATGGCCACTACCTTGTCGCTGAGGTCAGACAGCTTGAAGAGTTTCGACTGCCGGTTGCCTATCAGTTGCCAGCTGAGGCGGGTGGTGGCCATATATGTCATGGGGATTTTGTAGAGACGTTTCAGTCTTTCTGTGCGTATCAGGTCGGATGCAGCCGCCTGTACACTGCCGCCAATCATAGCCGTATCGCAATCCATCTGTGCGTTGAAGCGAAGCAGTCGGATGTCAACTCTTGTGCTGTCGTAAAGCATACTGTCCTTGAGCAGGTAGATGGGAAGACAGTCCATGGTTGGCATCACGGCAATCTTGAAAGCTGCAGCATACGCCTTCTTCTCCTGCTGAACTTTCGCTACGCTGGCAGCCTTCTGTTGTTCAGCCGTCGGACCGCAGGCCGACAGTGTTAGAACCATCCCGATAATCAGCTGTACTGTTCGTTTCATCGTCGTGCAAAAGTAAGTATTAATTTTGTAACAAGGGAATTTATTGTTACTTTTGTCCGTATCATGGCAAAGGATAAGATTGCATACGTCTGCGATAACTGCGGACAGGAAAGTACGAAGTGGGTTGGGAAATGTCCCAACTGCGGTCAATGGAATACTTTTAAGGAAATCAGAGTCGCCTCGGATACGGGTACGTCGGCTGCGCGCAACGCTGCTCGGACGCTCCGTTCGGGCGAGTCGGTAGCGTTTTTATCCGGTAAAATCAAGCCACAGCGACTACGCGACGTATCGGCAAAGGACGATTCGCGCATCAATATGAATGATGCTGAACTGAATCGGGTGCTCGGTGGAGGATTGGTACAGGGGAGTATTGTTCTCCTTGGCGGCGAGCCGGGTATCGGAAAGAGTACGCTGACACTTCAGACGATCCTTCATATCAACCAACGTGTGCTTTATGTCAGTGGCGAGGAGAGTCCCCACCAAATCAGAATGCGTGCTGAGCGCATCTGCAAGGATATTCCTGAAAGCATAATGATACTCTCTGAAACTTCTTTGGAACGTATTTTCGAGCATGTCAGGGAGGTAAAGCCCGAGCTACTGGTGGTTGATTCTATCCAAACCATTGCCACGGAAGAAGTCAGCAGCAGTCCCGGAAGTGTGGGACAGGTACGTGAATGTGCCGCAGCCTTGCTCCGCTTCGCCAAGACCAGTGGTGTGCCCGTTATCCTGATAGGCCATATCAACAAAGAAGGAACAATTGCCGGCCCCAAGATATTGGAGCATATCGTTGATACGGTCGTTCAGTTTGAGGGCGACCAACACTATATGTACCGCATTCTGCGCAGTATTAAGAACCGATTTGGTTCTACTTCAGAGTTGGGCATCTATGAAATGGAGCAGAACGGACTCCGGCAGGTAAGCAATCCGTCTGAACTTCTGCTCACTGACGACCACGACGGACTCTCCGGTGTAGCCATTTCGAGTGCGATAGAAGGTGTCCGTCCGTTCCTGGTAGAAACACAGGCACTTGTCTCATCGGCTGCCTACGGAACTCCGCAACGCTCTGCTACGGGATTCGACCAGCGTCGGCTGAACATGCTTCTTGCTGTTTTGGAGAAGCGGGTAGGCTTTAAGCTGATGCAGAAAGATGTCTTTTTGAATATTGCCGGAGGCTTGCGTGTTACGGATATGGCAATGGACTTGAGTGTCATTGCTGCCGTTCTTTCGTCGAACGTTGACACTCCGATAGAGTCGGGATGGTGTATGTGTGGCGAGGTGGGACTTAGTGGCGAGGTGCGTCCTATCAGTAGGATAGAGCAGCGCATTGCCGAAGCCGAGAAACTGGGCTTCCATCATATTGTCATACCCAAGTATAATTCTCAGGGATTAACCCGCAAGCACGATATAGAGTTGCACCCTGTGCGCAAAGTAGAGGAAGCCTTGCGCGTTCTCTTTGGATAACAGATACTCAATAATGGGTATTTTGTAGGAGCAGAATCAGCATGTCTACCCGCTTATCCTTTTTCTTTGTATCTTTGCGGCCAAGCAGAGTCTTGCTGAGAGTGCCGTGGATGACAGCCAATTGTGGTTGCGTTCCGGATAACATTTCCTAAAGGAGGCTCTCAACGGGAAAGGTAAACATTATGAAGTTATCAGAACTGAAGACCGGCGAGATCGGTGTTATTATAAAGGTATCGGGACATGGCGGATTCCGCAAGCGCATCATTGAGATGGGATTCATTACCGGAAAGTCTGTGGAGGTGTTGCTCAATGCTCCATTACGCGATCCGGTGAAGTATAGGATTATGGGCTACGAGGTCAGCCTGCGTCATAGTGAAGCGGAACTCATAGAGGTTCTTTCGGAAAGCGAAGCTCGGCAGATGGAGCACGGAAAGATTAAAAAGGTGAACCGTGCCATTGAGGTAGACAAGTCTGATCCCGACGAACAGCCGCTTACGCCCGATGAGCTGACCGATGCCTTTAACCGGCGGAAACATATCATCAACGTGGCATTGGTAGGCAACCCGAATTGTGGAAAGACGTCGCTCTTCAATTTTGCTTCCGGAGCACACGAACGGGTCGGGAACTACTCGGGCGTAACGGTAGATGCCAAGTATGGACATGCCGAACAGGATGGCTACGAGTTCGATTTGGTCGACCTTCCCGGCACCTATAGTCTTTCGGCCTATAGTCCCGAGGAGCTTTACGTTCGCAAACAACTGATAGAGAAGACTCCCGATATTGTCATCAACGTTATCGATACATCGAATTTGGAGCGCAACCTTTACTTGACGACCCAGTTGATCGACATGCACGTGCGTATGGTGTGTGCCCTTAACATGTTTGACGAGACCGAAAAGCGCGGTGATCACATTGATGTCGGCAAGCTGTCAAGCCTCTTCGGTGTGCCGATGGTTCCTACCGTCTTCACGTCGGGACGCGGTGTCAAGGAGCTGTTCAGGCAGATAATCAGGATTTATGAAAGTCAGGAAGACGAGAAAGTCAACTATCGCCATATTCACATCAACCATGGCCACGAGATAGAGAAAGGAATCAGCGAGATGCAGGAACATCTGAAAGCCGAGCCGGATCTGCGCCAACGCTACTCTACCCGCTACCTTGCCATTAAGCTACTCGAAAAGGATAAAGAGGCAGAGAACATTATCGGAGCACTCCCTGATGCCAAGGAAATCTTCGAACACCGCGATAAAACCGCTGCAAGAGTGATGCAGGAAACCGGTACCGACAGCGAAACTGCCATCATGGATGCCAAGTATGGCTTCATACACGGAGCGTTGCAGGAAGCTGCCTATCTGACGGGAAACAAGAAAGATACTTACCAGATAACACATTGGATGGACAAAGTGCTGACCAACAAGTATGCCGGCTTCCCTATTTTCTTCCTGATTCTGCTCATTATGTTTACCGCTACCTTTGTCATCGGTCAATATCCGATGGACTGGATTGATGCCGGCGTAGAATGGCTGGGTGGATTTGTCCGTACAGTACTGCCCGACGGTCCGGTCAAGGACTTGCTGGCTGATGGTGTGATTGGTGGTGTCGGAGCCGTGATCGTGTTCCTGCCACAGATTCTCATCCTCTATTTCTTCATCTCATACATGGAAGACAGCGGCTATATGTCGCGTGCCGCATTCATCATGGACAAACTCATGCATAAGATGGGACTGCACGGCAAGTCGTTCATCCCACTGATTATGGGATTCGGATGCAACGTCCCGGCAATCATGTCGACCCGAACCATCGAGAGCCGGAAGAGTCGTCTGATAACGATGCTCATACTTCCGCTGATGAGCTGTTCGGCGCGTCTGCCTATCTACATTATGATTACAGGCTCATTCTTTGCTTTGAAGTACCGCTCGTTGGTGATGCTGTCGCTCTATCTGACCGGCATTGTGCTGGCAATCATCCTCAGCCGGCTGTTCTCCATGACCGTAGCTAAGGGCGAGGACACTCCTTTCGTGATGGAACTACCACCCTATCGCTTCCCGACATGGCGCGCCATCGGTCGCCATACGTGGGAAAAGGGAAAGCAATACCTGAAGAAGATGGGCGGAATCATCCTCGCCGCTTCTGTCATCGTGTGGGCATTGGGCTACTTTCCGCTTCCCGACAACCCCGATGTCGGCCGGCAACAGCACCAGGAACAGAGTTATATCGGACAGATAGGCAAAACCGTCGAACCCATCTTCCGCCCGCAGGGCTTTGACTGGAAACTTGATGTGGGGCTGATAGCCGGCATCGGTGCCAAGGAGATTGTAGCCTCGACGATGGGTGTACTTTATTCCAACGACGATTCTTTCGGCGACGATAACGGCTACAACAACGCCGACGGCAAATACGACCGGCTCCATAAGCAGATGACGGCCGACATAGCCCACCTGCATGGCATCAGTCAGCGTGAAGCTGAACCCGTTGCGACGCTTACAGCTTATTGTTTCTTGCTGTTTGTACTGATCTACTTCCCCTGCATAGCCACCATTGCCGCTATCAAGGGCGAGACAGGCAGTTGGCGGTGGGCACTCTTTGCTGCTGGGTATACGACGGTGCTGGCCTGGGTAGTCAGTGCGGCTGTCTACCGAATAGGTTTGCTGTTCATATAAAGCGGGTTGCGTCTGTCAGCAGGCGAAACAGTGGAAATTCCCCATTTTGGTTATTCCGTTATAATTCTTATTTCCGATTCATGCAAGACAATGGACAATTGTAAATCTCCTGCATGTGCGGCTGTTGATTTCCGACCCCGCCGGGTAAACTCAGTTACCCATGCGGGTAAACACGCTGACCCGCACGGGTGAATGCGGTCAGGTGGCGGAGTGTCTCCCAAACCTTTATCCGATGTATTCGAGCCGACGTGGAATGGACTTCTACATAGGCAGTTCATCGCTTATTGTCCGTTGTCAGTTTCGAGGCATATGCCTCACGGCTGTCAAGCATACGCTTCGTGAGTGTCAGACACGTGCCTCGCGGCTGTGAGACACGTGTGTAAACCATGACAGACACGTGCCTCGTTTCCCCCCAGTACACGACCAAGTCAGTAAGCTAAATTTATAGGCTGAAAGTTTGGAGAATTGCGCATTAGTATTTACTTTTGCAGCGCACATTTGGGAGGTTGTTCACGTGTACATCCCTGCTGATAAAAGAAAGTAATCAACATAAAAATGAAGCGACAGAGACAAGCACTATCATTAAAGACGCTGACAAAAAGCAACGTTTGGGACATTCAGGAGAACGATGTCTTCCGCCTTTGGGCACAAGCAGAGCACAATGCAGACCTAAAAGATAATGAACGACATTACCTTGATATTTTGAAAAGCGCGTTTACCATTGAAGAAGTGAAAGTAAACCGACCGGAATTCATCCGAAAATACGAGGCACGAGGATGCAGTGTCGGCGATATACGAATAGATGACGGCAATACCAAGAAGTGGGCTGTGAAGAAAAAGCCCATTATACGAACGACCGACCTGACCTGGGAGAACATTCACCATATATCTGCACGAAAACTCGTGGAAATACTCGACCGAAACTTTGGTGGCGGCTGGGAGAGCCTGCCTCAAAGTGTCCAAGATATCATC
>CAUVFB010000105.1:0-5939 GCA_963551095.1 uncultured Prevotella sp.
TACATTCGGATTCTCCAGTCCGAGCTGCTTTCTGATGAGGCTCAACACCGTCCGGTTGAGCATCTGATATTCCATTTCCACGGTGATGGGTACTCGCTTTCCCTTGGCAACATAGCCGATGTTGCGTTTCTTTCCCACTGCCAAAGCGTGTTGCAGGAGTTTCCGTTGTACCGCTCCCGATTCGTCCATGCGCTGCCTGACGGCTATATAGACCTTCTCCCAAAAGCGCGGGACGGCTGCCATACTTGTCGGATGCGTCTCGCGCATACTGTCCTGAATTTCTTTCGGATAGGTATTGATAATCATCTCTGCCCCTACAGTGAGGGCGAGGTACGCCCATCCGCGTTCAAAGACGTGAGTAAAGGGCAGAAAGTTGATGATGCGATCCTTGTCGGTAACGGGTACGCACTTCGCATTCGCCTCCATGGCGGCATCAAACATACGGTGCGTGAGGATGACACCTTTGCTTTCGCCCGTCGTACCACTCGTATAGAGGATGTTGCAGATATCGTCTTCAGTCGCCTCTGCTGTCAGTCGGTCTACTTCGGGCTGCCTGGGCAGTCCCTCGCCAAGCTTGAGGAAGTCTTCGAAGTAGAGGGCGTGAGGGTCGTGGGTACTGATGCGCACGCTTGGGTCGAAGATGATAATGCGCTCAAGAGTTGGGCAGAGGGCGAAGATGCGGTGTGCTTTGTCATACTGTTCCTGCTCGCCGACAAACAGCAGTCGTGCTCCGGCATCCTGAATCATGTATTGTATCTGCTGTTCGGAGCTTGTGGCATAGAAAGGCACGCTGATAACGCGAACACCGTAAGCTCCAAAGTCGGTATAGAGATACTGGATGGCATTCTGAGAGAAGACAGCAATGCGTTCCTGCGGCTTGATGCCGAGGTTGACGAGTGCGTTGCTGACCTGCCTGACCCGCATTGAGAACTGATTCCACGAGATGGTCTTCCACTTCAGACTACCGAAGTTGCGGAAAGTCAGTACCTGGCGCGAGCCGTATTTCTCGGCTTGTCTGTGAATAAAAGCAGTAAGAAGACACTTTGTCTGCATAACGATATCGAGTTTTATGTACGTGCAAATGTAGTCAATTATCGGCAGAGGAAGAAATTATTTTCGAATAATATTCAGCGACAATCGCGTTGCCATAGTGTTGCCGTTGGGCATCCTTTCCGCCGATGGCCGACTTGGGTAGCTCTAAACGCGATCCGATAGTCGAACACCTGTCAGCCCGATTCCGTTCGCTCGTCTCAGCCAGCCAGGACCACATCTCATCTGTCCTAGGACTACACCTCGTCTGTCCTAGGACTACATCCCATCTGTCCTAGGACTACATCCCATCTGTCCTAGGACTACATCTCTACGAGTCCTACACTTGTACCCCACGATCGCTAAACCGTATAGCAACGGACGCACGAGCCATGCATCTCTACAGTGGATGAAACTAATAACAACACAATTGCAACAACATATCATAAAGTTCATAATTCAAACTTCGATGCTCAGAGGGAACGGGTGGTTTGGGAAATATTTCATACCTTTGCGGGCGACATGGGAATAAAGCTCTGCAGACAACACAGACATGCAGGACGACATGCCGCACATTTTCAACCAACCATCTTATGAGTGATATCATTCAGCTTTTACCTGACAGCGTGGCTAATCAGATAGCCGCCGGCGAGGTGATTCAGCGGCCGGCATCGGTCATCAAGGAACTCGTGGAAAATGCCATTGATGCCGGAGCCAGGACCATCAACGTATTGGTAGTCGATGCCGGGCGTACCTCCATTCAGGTAATTGATGATGGGAAGGGTATGTCGGAGACTGATGCGCGCCTTTCTTTCGAACGGCATGCCACTTCGAAGATACGCAATGCAGCCGATTTGTTCTCGCTCCATACGATGGGATTCCGTGGTGAGGCTCTCGCCTCGATAGCAGCCGTAGCACAGGTAGAACTGAAGACACGGCGGCCGGACGATGAGATAGGGACCTGTCTGACTATCTCGGGCAGTAGGTTTACGGGACAGGAACCCTGCTCGTGCCCCGTGGGGAGCAATTTCCTGATTGAAAGCCTCTTCTTCAATGTACCGGCGAGGCGCAAGTTCCTGAAGTCGAACACGACGGAGTTGAATAATATCATCAGCGCATTCGAGCGGATTGTGCTGGTTTACCCACAGATAACGTTCACGCTTCACAGCAACGGCGTGGAGATGTTCTCACTGAAGACCGGCAGTCTGCGTCAGCGCATCGTGGAGGTGTTCGGCAAGAAGCTCAATCAAAATCTCCTTCCGGTAGAGGTGGAGACGACCCTGTGTAGGATTCACGGTTTCATCGGTAAGCCCGAGGCAGCAAGGAAGAAAGGTGCGTTGCAATACTTCTTCGTCAACGGTCGCTATATGAGGCATCCTTATTTTTCCAAGGCTGTGCTTCAGGCATACGATCGTCTGATTCCTGCCGGTGAGCAGGTACACTTTTTCCTGTATTTTGATATTCCCGCAGAAAACATTGACGTGAATATCCATCCGACCAAGACAGAGATAAAATTCGAGAACGAACAGGCCGTATGGCAGATTCTCCTTGCTGCGGTGAAAGAGGCTATAGGTAAGTTTAATGATGTGCCCTCCATTGACTTCGATATAGAAGGCCGCCCCGAAATTCCCGTATTCAATCCAAGCAACAGTGCCTTTGTCCCGAAGGTAAACTATAATCCGAATTACAATCCGTTCAAGGAGACACCGCAGCCCAGGAAGCCGGAACTACCGGACGACTGGGAAGAGCTTTATGCCGGCTTGGGGAGAAACCGGGAGTCTGCTGTTCATTCAGTAAGTCTTTTTGACGGGTCGGGTGGAACGTTATCCTGCGGAGATCCAACAGAATCAGCGGAATCGACGGCTGTAACATCCCGAGTAAATGAAGGAAAGTCGCCGGCACACTTCCAATACAAGGGTAGTTACATTATGACTGCTGTCAAGTCGGGGCTAATGATCATCGACCAGCACCGCGCCCATATCCGTATTCTGTACGAAGACTATCTGAGAAAGGCTGGAGAACATAAGGTGCATACACAGAAACTGCTCTTTCCGGAGATGATTCATTTTCCTGTCTCCAGTGGATTGACGGCACAGGACATTCTTCCCGAACTGAAAGACATGGGCTTCGATCTTGCCGACCTTGGCGGTGGCAGCTATGTCATCAATGGTGTTCCTGCCGGGATCGACGGTTTGAACGTCGTTACCATCGTTACTGACATGGTAGCCTCGGCTGTCGATGGCGGCACGTCTGCCAAAGATGAAGTGAACAAAGCCCTCGCCCTGAGCCTGGCACACAATGCCGCTATACTGCAAGGACAGATCCTGACAGACACAGAGATGGAAAATATAGTCAACGAACTCTTCGCCTGCAGCAATGTAAACTACACTCCCGACGGAAAGACGATACTTGCTGTTCTGAAACATTCCGAGATAGAACACCTAATGAAATAACGACAAAAGCCGTCAAGCGGAGCCTCTCACTTGATTCATATTAGGTTCTTACCCTCATAAAGTGGAGATTTTTAGCTGAAAATGTTGCTTTCTAAAAAAAAAGCATTAATTTTGCCCCGTATCAATAATGAGACTTACTAATTACTCTCGGGTAAATAAAACGTTTAATAAATACAAGTTATGAAGAAACTTTTAATTGTTTTGGCATTTGCCGGCATTTCTGTTGCTGGCTTTGCTCAGGATGAAACTACACAGAAGTACAGTGTTGCCACTAACTCATTTTTTGGCAACTGGTTTGTTCAAGTAGGTGCCGATTGGAATGCCTGGTACTCTAGTCAGGAGCACGGACGCGGACTCGCATCAAGTCCTGTCAAGAGCTTCCGTTCCAAGCCGGGCGTAGCTGTATCGGTAGGAAAATGGTTCACTCCGGGTCTTGGTCTTCGTTTGAAAGCACAAGGTATTTGGGGTAAGGTTGTTGGTGCAACTCCGCGCCGCACCTCCGCCATTGATAACAGCCATAAGTATTGGGTGGCACAGGGTCAGGCAATGCTTAATATGAGCAATCTTCTCTTCGGATACAACCCAGAGCGCGTTTGGAATGTGATACCATTTGCTGGTGCAGGCATAGGCCGTTCTATGACTGTAAATCGTTATGGTGTCAGTCTCAGTGCAGGTATTCAATCTGCATGGAAGCTGACCGACAGACTCGGTGTATATGCTGAAGCAGGTATAAATACCCTGTCTGCCGATTTCGATGGCGTAAGTGGTAATTTCTACAATCACCGTGGATGGGACAAACGTGACAACAACCTCTACGCTGAGGTGGGTGTTACTTTCAATCTAGGTAAGACAACATGGGATAAGGTGCCGGATGTTGACGCTATCAACGCCCAGCACCAGGCTGCCCTTGATGCTCTGAACGCTAAACTCCGCGACTCTGAAGCAGAGAACGCACGTCTGCGTGAAGCACTCGCCAATCAAAAGCCGGCACAAACTGTAACCCAGTCTGTAAAAGAACTTGTTACAACTCCGGTTTCTGTGTTCTTCAATGTCAACAAGTCTGTTATTGCATCCCGCAAAGATCTCGTGAACGTTCAAGCTCTTGCCAAATATGCACAGGACAACAACAGCAACCTGACCGTTACAGGTTATGCCGACAGCGCAACGGGTTCTGTACAGTACAACCAGAAGCTGTCTGAGAAGCGTGCAGAGACTGTTGCTAACGAACTGATAAAGATGGGTGTATCTTCCAATAAGATTACAACTGTCGGCAAGGGTGGTGTAGAGACGCTGTCTCCGATTTCTTTCAACCGCCGTGCAACCGTTCAGGTTACAGAATAGATATCTCACTCAATTATCTTAAAATAGATCATTCTTTAGATGTCTGTCTCGTGAGGGGCAGACATCTTTTTTGTTCTCCTCATTACTTGGATAACCAACCGCAAGCAAGGCAGAGAACAATTATTATCTATCAATTGATTTCTTATTACAGCTATTTACACTATCTTTGCTGATGAAAGGTGTGTAGGAGGACATTGTATCTGCCAAAGCCTTATCAATCTAAAAAATAATTATCAACTAAAAACTTCTGATTATGACAATCACGAAAGCACAGTATGTAGGTAAAGGGCGAGTTGAAGCCCTGCACGAGGCTTCCCGGGTAACGGTAACAACCGATGCTGTCAGGTCTGTAGGTGGGCTTGGCGAGAATCAAACTCCTGTAGAATTATTAGGCAATGCTTTGGCGGCTTGTGTGCTGACTATCATGGGCTTGCAGGCTGAACGGGCCGGTGTCGACTTCTCCGGCTGCTATGCCGAGGTAGGAGAATGTGAGGAAGATATGACAAGATTCACTGTTACGCGCATCCCCATCATCCTCCACCTCAAAGCAGAGTTTGATACCAAACTTCGTAAGAAGTTCGAGAACATTGCCCACAAGGCTTGTTTCGTCGGCAATACGCTGACAGCTGAGAAAGTCTTTACTTTTGTTTATGAGTAAATTATCGTTTTCCGTTTGGGAGAGAGTGCCCAAATAGGCACTCCTCTCTCTTTATATTTTATCATTCAATAGGCAGTTCATTGATGCTGCTAAATTCATGTGAAAAGGCTTAACAGGTTTTACGTAGGTTCCGTTTATATAGAGTGTTACAGTAGCTGAAAGAACCTTCCCTACCGGCTTTTAGCTCTTTGAGGGCGCTTTTCGTCATTTTCTTTTTACTCCGTCTGTCAGAATACAGCTTCGGTTCTGAGTTTCTTTACTTCTGTGCGTTCGGCACTTGAATCCCTCTGCCGGAATCAGGAACTCCCACGTCTACTACCCAAAACCCTATACCCTTTTGTCGGAAACCCTATACCTTTTCAGTAGAAACCCTATACCCTTTCGGTGGAAACCCTATACCTTTTCGGGTAGTGTCCTTAAAAGTGTGTAATTCATCTTTCTTTTCTCTGTACTTCCAC
>CAUVFB010000106.1:0-5904 GCA_963551095.1 uncultured Prevotella sp.
AAAAGCTTCCATATGTAGCAAATGATGAAATAAAAAAAAGAGGCGCCGGGACAACACCGCCCCCTCTCTGGCCGAAAGACTGAAAGAACAAATTCCTGCTACAGCATATATGAAAAAGAAAGACCAAACAGGCCCATTTCCACGACAAAAACAGGACAACTCGCCTCCCGGCCTTTCAAACACCATGGCTGACAAGGCCCGACGTTTACGGCGTAAAGGCCGGATGATTACGGCGTAAAGACGAAACGATTACGATGTAAAGGCCGCGCGATTACGGCGTAATCTCCGCGTCTCTACATAGCTAATCGCACGGGTTTTCATCCTCTTGTAACAGACTTTGTATAAGCATGTTACAATTTTTACTTTGTCTTTACGCCGCAATCGTTTCGTCTTTAGCCCGAAAAGACAATCTCCACCTTTTCCGCTGACATCAGGCAGCCCCGACAGATTTTTCAGACGGAAAGACTAAGGGAACGGTTATTCGCACTCGTCTTTATCCGCTTCATGGATTAAATTCTTCGACAGTTTCTTTTTTCCACAGACAACGTCTTTCGCCAATCGGCCACTTTTTGGACGGCGCAAGGCGCTTGCGCGCGCGTAAGTGGCTGCAAAATAACCATTTTTGAGTATTGTCAAATATTCTAAACAGCTATATCTTTGCACACATAAATATTAATCCTGTTACGCCTATCTCTTTATCTGATGGTTTCGAAATATATTTTTGTCGTGTTGTTTGGCCTGTTTTCACTGCATTGTGCGGGTCAGGGAAGTGTCCGTGTGAGCGGTGTTGTGGCCGATGCTGCGGATAAAAGCACGCTGGCTTCGGCTACGGTTTCTTTCCAAGGCAAGCATCCCAGGGCTACGTTTACCAATGCCGACGGCCGGTTCTCGCTCGATGTGGTGGCGGGAGAGAGCTATGTAATGAAAGTCAGTTATGTGGGATACGAATCTTATAAACGCAATTTGACTTTCACCAAAAGCACCACGCTGTATGTGAATCTGAAGGCGAATCTCCGCCTCAGCGAAGTGACGGTCACGGCCAAGGAGGCGCAGGGCCTCGTCACGCGCTCCATCATCGGGCGGGATGCCATGAACCAGCTGCAGCCCAACAGTCTTGCCGACCTGATGGAACTGCTGCCGGGAGGTTATTCCAAAGACCCTAACATGGGCGTTGCCAACACAATAGCCCTGCGCGAAACGGGGACGATAACGGCCGGCGGGGCTTTATACCGTAACAATGACTTTGCCATATCCTCGCTTGGCACGCAGTTTATCGTAGACGGGGCGCCTGTCAATACCGATGCCAACCTGCAGTTTTCTCCGCTTTCTGACACCCAGCGCATCACCTCGGGAAGCGGAGCGGAGAATAATCGCAACATTACGAACAAGGGAGTGGATATGCGGACAATCGGCACTGACGATATCGAGCGTGTGGAAGTGGTTCGGGGAATACCGTCGGTAGAGTATGGTAATCTTACCAGTGGCATCGTGGACATCAAGAAGATACGCCGGAAGATGCCGCTCTCGGCACGCTTCAAGGCCGATGGCTACAGTAAGCTGTTTTCGTTGGGCAAGGGTATCGCCATCGGAACAGGGAATGCGCATGTGCTCAATGTGGACCTCGGCTATCTGGATTCGAAGATAGATCCTACCGACAATCTTGAAAACTATAAGCGGGTAAACGCCTCGCTGCGCTATACTTTCCGGAAGACGACGGCGAAGACGACGGAATGGAAGTGGGAGTCGGCTTTCGATTATTCGGGCTCTTTCGATAACAGCAAGGCCGACCCTGACCTTAACTACGGCCGCATTGACGAATACCGTTCCAACTATAATCGTATGGTCTTCACCAACAGTTGGTCGCTCAAGCGCCGGAACGGGCTGCTGCGTGAGGTGGAAGTCAACACTTCTGTGTCGCAGCAGCTGGACCGTCTGCGCGAGAAACGCCTCGTGGCCCCGCAACGCTACGGCATTGTGCCTACGGGATGGGAGGAAGGAGAGCGCGAGGCCGCTGCCGTCTATGCTGAATATGTGGCCGATTATCTGTGTGACGGCAAGCCCTTCAATGCCTGGCTCAAAGCCAAGGGGCTGCTCCGGTTGGATGTAGGCAAACTGGAAAACCGTCTGAAAGCAGGCTTCAACTGGGACTACTCCAAGAACTACGGTAACGGACAGGTGTATGATATGAGCCATCCGCTCAGCGTCAATGGCTGGTCGGCCAGGCCGCGGCGCTACAAGGACATTCCGGGGTTGCAGAATCTGGCGGTCTTCGGCGAGGAAAACTTTGTGGCGAAGATAGGCGGTAGCGTGGTGGAAGGAATGCTCGGTCTGCGCCTGAATACCATACCGGCACTTGACAAGCGGTTTGATATGAGCGGAAAGGTATATGCCGACCCGCGTGTCAATCTTAATTGGCGGCTTCCCTATTTCACGGTTGCGGGCAGTCCGCTGCGATTCGCTCTCTCCTCGGGGTGGGGGTTGACGACGAAAAACCCCACGCTCAACTATCTTTATCCGGACAATTACTACAGCGATTTTGTGGAACTGGCCTACTACGATACCAAGAATCCCGAACGGGACAGCCGCTTTGTGGTGATGAGCTATAAACAGGATCCTACCAACTATGCCATCAAACCGGCCCGCAACCGGAAATGGGAGGTTCGTCTGGACATTGACTGGAAAGAGAACTCGCTGAGCGTGGATTATTTTTATGAACAAATGACTTCCGGATTCAGGTATTCGCGCATCTACGGCGACTATCTTTACAAGAAGTATGATGCTGCCCAGATGGCGGCCGGAACTGACTGGCACACGCTTCCATTCAAAGCCATGCATGTGCTCGACGGCTATCAGCAAGCATCGAACGGAAGCAAGATGGTGAAGCAGGGAATAGAGCTGCAATTCACTTCTGCCCGTATCCGTGCCCTGCGCACCCGCTTTAACATCAACGGAGCTTGGTTTCATACCACCTACACCAACAGCCAACCGATGTTCGACCCCGTGAGCACCGTGATAGACAACCGCCCCGTGAGCGAGTCGTATGTAGGTCTCTACGACTGGAACGAAGGAAGGGTGAACGACAGGCTGAACACCAATTTCACTTTAGATACCCAGGTGCCTGAATGGGGATTCATCTTCACCACATCAGTACAGTGCATGTGGCTCATCAAGACCAAGCGGCAGGAAAAGAACAGCTATCCCATCGCCTACATTTCGGCGGCCGACGGGAAGTTGCATCCCTACACCCCGGAGAGCGAGCAAGATGTCTTCTTGAAGCAGCTGGTGCAAACCTATAAGGACGACATGTTCCGTCCGTTCACGGTGCCGATGTCGATGATTATCAACCTCAAGGCAACCAAGCGAATCGGGCGCTACATGCGGTTGTCTTTCTTTGCCAACAAGATATTGGATTACCTGCCTGATTACAAGTCTAATGGAAAAGTGATACGTCGCAACTCCTTACCTTACTTCGGGGTGGAAGCCAACCTTACAATCTGAAAAATATTTATCAATAACTTAAAGAGAAAAAGAAATGAAAAATATCATATACACTTTTGCGTTGGGCGTGCTCGTGTTGCTGGCATCATGCAACGATGACAAGATACTCTCAGAGGTTTCCACAAACCTAACGATTCACTATCCAGAGAACGTGAACAACCTCAAGGTGGTTTCGGAGAAAATAGAGTTTACCAATCTCACATCCGGCGAGAAGACGAGTCTTACCCGTCATGATGATATCCGGTTGCCGGAGGGGCTGTACGACTGTGTGTATTCGGCCGATGTGACTTACGACAATGGTATCGGCACGGAGATGAACACGGCGAAGGGCTATCTGACCGGCAAGGCCGAGAACATATCGCTCACGGGAGCCTCGAAAAGTCTTCAGTTAGAGACTTTCCTTTCGGTAGCAAATGACGACTTCATCTTTGAAGAAATATTCTTCGCCGGCACGCTGCGTGCCTCCGGCTCGCAATATTATGGCGATGGCTATATCAAGATATTCAACAATACTGACCATGTGCTCTATGCTGACGGACTGGCTTTCTGCGAGTCGAAGTTTAAGTCGGTGCAGTATTTCGGATATTCGCCCGACATCCGTAAAGACACTTTCACGGTATGGTCTGTCTATGTAATTCCCGGCAATGGAACAGAGCATCCGGTCATGCCAGGCAAGTCGTTGCTTATCTGCGACACGGGCATTGACCATCGTGTGGCCAATCCCAACTCGTTTGACCTGAGTAAAGCCGACTTCGAATGGTACGACATCTCTTCATCTCCTTCCCATCTGGATATAGACAGCCCCACGGTTCCCAATCTGGACAAATGGTATTGCTACACATTGAGCTTCTATGTCTTGCACAACAGAGGCTTTACCTCGTTCGCCCTCGCCCGCATTCCTAAGAATGTCACCAAGGAGCAGTATCTCAAAAACTATCTATATACCTATTATTATACGATGTATCTTCCGCAGGGTACTTTCCCCATGAAGCAAACGGCCTATAAGATTCCCAACGCATGGATTGTGGACGGGGTAAACTGTAGCGTGCAGAGCAAGCGACTGTGGAACATACTTCCTCCGTCTGTAGATGCCGGATGGACGCACGTCGGACATATAGACCACGACAAGACCCGCTACTTCCGCAGCATCCGGCGCAAGTTGCAGTTTGTGGATGAAAAGGGCATCATGCACCTGCAAGACACAAATAATTCTACCGAAGACTTCAATACTGAATGTATTCCTTCAGTAATCGAAGAACAGCGAACGGCTATCAGTGCCGACGGCACGAAGGCGTCGACACTTACATACGATGGTGTGACGCCGAAAAGGTAAATGATAAAAACAAGAAACATGGATAAGAAAACTGTTCCTTTACTGATAGCGGTTTCGCTTGCTTTCTCCCAGAAAGGTGTGTCGGCAAAGGTGAATGAAGACATTGTAGAGCGTCAGACAGAGCATCGGAGCGACACCCGTTCGTGGTTCTCGGGCATCTATCATAACCCTGCCATGCAATGGAACCGTTACCGATATTCACTGAATCGCTTGAGCGCAACCTACGACAACAGCCATGCCACCGTTCCGCAGCAATTGGAATATGGCGACAAGGTCGTGGCAGTGGGGGGAGACATAGACGCTTTCCTGCGGAAGAAGAAAGTTTCGCTCTGGGGAACGGCACACTATGGGAACAGCAAGACGCATCACGTGTGCTACAATGAGACTACAGACTTCGACCTTCTTTATCCCTATGTCATGGCCGATACCATCGGAGGAGGAGTTTCGCGAAAGGAAACCTACGACTTCCTGGGAGGATTTGCCTATCACAAGCGCAGGTGGACGGTTGGTGTGGAAGGCCGATACACGGCCCGATTGGAATATCGGACAGTAGACCCTCGCCCCAAGAACCTCACGGGATACTTGAAAGTGAAAGCAGGAACGGCTTATTCCGGACTTTTCAACGGGACTTATGAAGGAGGAGCTTCGGTGGGATTCCAGCGATACAAGCAGACCAATATCCTTGAGTTCTACAACGAAACATCACAGCCGACGGTTTATCAGCTTACGGGATTGGGTATGGATTATTACCGTTTCAGGGGTTCTAATACATCTACCTATTATAAAGGATTAGGCTGGAATGCCACCATAGGATTGCATCCCTCAGCTCCCCGAAATGGCATTTATGCTTCGTTGGATTACAGTTCTCTGTCAATAGATAAAGTTATTTCCGACCTCAATGAATTGCCACTGACCAAATTAAAGCTGCAACAGCAGACCTTTGAGATGGGCTACATGCACAAGGGGAGAATAAACACGTGGGGAATAAGAGTAGCAGAAGCCTGCGATGAACGTCGGGGAATAGAGAATATCTTCGGTTCGGCACAGGACAACATCTATCCTCAGATAGCTTC
>CAUVFB010000107.1:0-5868 GCA_963551095.1 uncultured Prevotella sp.
GCACTCATTACACCTTTCAAGGCGGATGGCAGCGTTGACTATGATGCCTTAAAGCGACTGGTCGACTATCAGTTGAACAACGGAGCAGACTTCTTCTGCATCTTGGCAACGACGGGAGAGACGCCTTGTCTTACTCAGGAAGAAAAGGAACAGCTGACGGCTGTCATCAAACGAGTCGTCGGTGGGCGTGTCCCCATCCTCAAATACTGTGGCGGAAACAATACAGCTGCAGTCGTAGACGAAATAGAGTGTACGGATTGGAGTGGCATTGACGGCATATTGAGTATATGTCCGTATTACAACAAGCCCAGTCATGAAGGCCTTTATCAGCATTTCAAGGCCATAGCACAGGTTAGTCCGCTGCCAATAGTTATGTATAACGTGCCGGGACGTACGGGTGTGAACATGACCGCCGAGACAACTGTGCGCATTGCCGGCGATTTCCCGAACGTAGTAGCTATCAAAGAGGCTTCGGGCAATTTGGAACAGATAGATGAGATTATCAAGAATAAGCCGCGAAACTTTGAGGTTATCAGCGGCGACGATGCTCTTACGTTCCCGATGATAGCCAGTGGGGCAGTGGGAGTTATCTCGGTTATCGGTAATGCACTGCCCCGAGAGTTCGGGCGTATGATACGTTTGGAGTTTAATGGCGAGTATGAGGCAGCAAGAAAGATACACCATAACTTCACGGAGCTGTACAAACTGCTCTTCGTCGACGGCAATCCAGCCGGCTGCAAGGCACTCCTCAACGATATGGGAATGATAGAAAATGTCCTCCGTCTTCCCTTGGTGCCGACACGAATCGAGACTAAACAGAAGATGAATGAGATTCTGAAAAAGATGCGGCTGTAACTGTTGAGAATCCCGCTTTCATATATCCCTTTCCGAATGAGCCTTGTTGGCAGTGCCAATGAGGCTTGTTTGTAGGTCGGACAAGCCTTGTTGGGCGTTTAGTTGTTTTATAAAAGGATAGCTACCCTTCTTATTAGGGCACTACTGCTGATGTGTTTTCAGATAGTTATTCAGCAGGTTGGCGAACTCATAGTTCTTTAGTCCCCACTTCGGCGCAATGAGTAGGTCGGGCGGACTTTGGCTGACGAATCGCTCCAGCACCAAGTCCGGGCGGAGAAGACGGATGTATTGCGCCACCAGTTTGATGTATTCTTCGACCGAATACAGATGGAAAGGCTCCTGTCTGTAGAGCTGCGCGAGCTTCGTTCCGCGTATAATCTGTAGCTGATGTATCTTCAGGAAGTCCAGTGGAAGCGATGAAATGATGGGAGCTTGGCGCAGACACTCTGTCGCATCTTCTCCAGGAAGTCCCAGGATGACGTGTCCGCCTACCAATATGCCCCTCTTCGCAGTTTCTTCTATGGCTTGTCGCGAGCAGGCAAAGTCGTGTCCGCGGTTGATCAGCCGCAGTGTTGCGTCGTTGCAACTTTCTATTCCGTATTCTATGATGAGGAATGTGTGTCGGTTCAGTTCTTCAAGATAATCGAATAGTTCCTTGCTGACACAGTCGGGACGCGTTCCAACGACCAGGCCCACGACATCCTTGACGCACAAGGCCTCCTCGTAGAGGCTTTGCAGATGGCTTAAAGAGTCGTAAGTATTGGTGTAGGCCTGAAAGTAAGCAAGGTATTTCATGTCGGAATACTTGCGTGCAAAGAATGCCTTTCCGTCTTCCAGCTGCTGCGAAACAGTCTTTCCCTGACCGCAGTAAGTCGGATTGAAACTTCGGTTGTCGCAGAATATACATCCGCCCGTTCCTATCCTGCCATCCCGATTGGGACAGGAGAAACCTGCATCGACGGATATTTTCTGTACCTTAAAGGGGAGTTTGTTTCTTATCCAAGTCCCGAAATCGTTATAGTATTGTTTCATTTCTTTGCAAATGTAGCCATTTTTATGTACTTTTGCTCGCGTTAAAACTTAAATTATGAAGCGAATTTTCTTAATGTGTGCAGTATTATTATCGGCTGCAACCCAGTTATTTGCGGGCGAACCCATATCCCTTCAGGATATTACCAAGGGAGCGTTTGCAGCCCAACGTATCTCCGGCATCCATCCATTAAGCGGAACCGCGGAGTACGCGCAGATTTCGAACGATGGCAGGAAAGTAGTGAAATACTCGTTTCGAACGGGTAAAGAGACGGGTATTCTTTTCGATTTGGATGATGTCAAAGGCGAAAAACCACAGGAATTTACCAATTATCAGATCTCGCCCGACGGTCGTCTCTTGTTGATACAGGCTGATTATCATCCCGTCTACCGCCGTTCGTTCACGGCCGACTTCTATGTTTATACCGTGAAGGACAAGAGTTTGAAACGACTATCTGCCGACGGTGCACAGCAGATACCGACTTTCTCGCCCGACGGCAAACATGTTGCGTTTGTCCGCAACAACAATATCTTCATCACCGACGGCAAGAACGAGAAGCAGATCACCATCGACGGCGAGTTCAACAAGATTATCAACGGTATTCCCGACTGGGTATACGAAGAGGAATTTGGCTTCAACAACGCGCTGGCATGGAGTGATGACAGCAAGAGTTTGAGTTGGATTCGATTTGATGAAGCTGCCGTCAAGACCTTTTCCCTGCAGACTTACAGGGGAGCCGATCCCGTTCGGACGCAATACGAAGTCTATCCGGGTGAATACAGCTACAAGTATCCGAAGGCCGGCGAGGACAATTCGAAGGTGAGTGTGTGGTCATATCAGCTCGATAATGGCAAGACGATTCAGTACGCATTGCCTCTTGATGCCGACGGATACGTCCCTCGCATAAAAACGGCAAAGGGCTCGGACGACGTTATCATCTATACCATGAACCGACATCAGGACAGTCTGAAGCTCTACGCAGCCAATCCGAAGTCGGGCGTATGCAGTCTGATTATCGAGGAAAGCGTGCCCAAGTACGTAAGGGAAGAGGTTATTGAGGGAATCAGCATTATGAAGGATTACATCCTGCTGCCTTCCGACCGCGACGGCTATATGCACTTGTACCTTTACGACCGCAATGGTCGGCTGATACGGCAGCTTGAGAAGGGCAACTACGACGTTACGACCTTTTACGGATACGACGAACGGACGGGCAACGTGTACTTTCAGGCAGCCAAAGAGAGTCCGACACGGCGTGAAATATATGTGGCTGACAAAAGGGGGACAGTCAGACGGCTGAGCCAAACGGCCGGATGGAACGACGCCAACTTCTCGGGCGACTTCCGTTTCTTCCTCAATCAGTGGAGCGACAGCAACCATCCGTACATCTATACCCTTTACGACAATCAGGGAAAAGTGGTGCGCGAGGTGCTCAACAACGACGAACTGAAGCAGAAACTGGCACAGTACAACCTGCGGACAAAAGACTTCTTTAAATTCAAGACATCTGAGGGAGTAGAGCTGAACGGCTGGATGGTGAAGCCAACTGACTTTGACACCAACCGGAAATATCCTGTTGTGATGTTCCAATACAGCGGTCCAGGCAGCCAACAGGTCGTTGATAGCTGGAGCATAGGGTCAATGGGAAACGGCGGAATGTTCGATTATTACTTGGCACAGAGAGGTTTTATAGTCGTTTGTGTAGATGGTCGGGGAACCGGCGGACGCGGTGCTGACTTTGAGAAGTGCACCTATTTGCGGCTGGGAGACTTGGAATCGAAGGATCAAGTAGAGGCAGCCATCTATTTGGGAAGCCTCCCTTACGTTGATGCCAAGCGTATCGGAATATGGGGATGGAGCTTCGGTGGATTCAATACACTGATGAGTATGAGCGAAGGCAGGCCGGTTTTCAAGGCCGGCGTAGCTGTGGCTCCTCCCACCAACTGGAGGTATTACGACACGGTATACACCGAACGGTATATGCGCACACCGCAGGAGAACCCCGACGGATATGCAGTCAACCCGATAGAACGTGTCGGAAAGCAGAACGGCAAGCTGCTGATATGCCACGGCGTAGCCGACGACAATGTGCATCCGCAGAACACTTTCGAGTATTCTGAGGCTTTGGTGCAGGCCGACAAGGACTTCAAGGAGAACCTATACGTCAACCGCAATCACAGCATCTACGGTGGAAACACACGTAACCACCTCTTGCGCCAGATTTCGCAGTGGTTTATCGAGAACCTGTAAATTGAGAAATCGGATTCTATCCCTATATATAAAGGTAGAGAAGGGATTGCCATTCCATCCCTAAAGCTATATGACAGAAGAATATCAAATACGGGTTTTGCCGCAGATAGGCTACAACGAAGAGAGCATCAAGGCGTATCTGGCACGCGAGAAAGGACTGGATCAACGAACGATCCATCAGATTCGGGTGCTGAAACGCTCAATTGACGCGCGACATAGGGATATTTACGTAAACTTGAAGGTGCGGGCATACATCAACGAATATCCACAGGACGATGCATACAGGCGTACCGACTATCCCGATGTGAGCAGAAAGCCACAGGTTGTAGTGATTGGCGAAGGTCCGGGCGGGCTTTTTGCGTCGCTCAAACTGATAGAACTGGGTTTTCGTCCGGTCGTGCTCGAGCGCGGAAAGAATGTCCGTGAACGCAAGAAGGATATGGCATTGATTACGCGCACACAAGAGGTCGACGCAGAATCGAACTACTGTTTCGGTGAAGGTGGGGCTGGTGCATTCTCCGACGGTAAGTTGTACACACGCAGTAAGAAGCGTGGATCGACGGAGAAGATACTGAATGTGTTCTGTCAGCACGGTGCATCGGCGGCCATTTTGGCTGATGCTCATCCGCATATCGGTACCGACAAGCTGCCGAGAGTGATAGAGAACATGCGCGAAACCATTCTTAAGAGTGGAGGAGAGGTTTACTTTCAGACCAAGATGACGGCTATCCTGCTCGAAGGCAACAGGGTGGTGGGTGTCGAGGCAGAGGACATGGCGGTGCAACCCCATCGTATAAGGGAATTCAAGGGGCCGGTTATTCTTGCCACGGGACACTCTGCACGCGACGTATACCGGTATCTTGCCGATGCAAAGATAGAGATGGAATCGAAAGGAATAGCCGTCGGCGTGCGTTTGGAACACCCGTCTGAATTGATCGATCAGATACAATACCACAGCAAAAACGGCCGGGGCAAGTATCTGCCGACAGCCGAATACTCGTTCGTAACGCAGGTTGAAGGGCGCGGGGTCTACTCGTTCTGTATGTGTCCGGGTGGTTTTGTCATTCCTTCCGCAACGGATTCGCAGCAGGTTGTTACCAACGGAATGAGCACAGCCAACCGCGGTTCGTGTTGGTCGAACGCGGGAATGGTTGTCCAAATCAACCCCGAGGATGTTGAGGGGAGCGATCTTCTCCGCGTCATGCACTATCAGGAACAACTCGAACACAACGCGTGGCAGCAGGGAAATCGCCGATTGGCGGCACCGGCACAGCGTATGGCCGACTTCGTCAACAGTCGTTTGTCATACGATCTGCCCAAATCGAGCTACGCGCCGGGGCTTATCTCGAGTCCGTTGCATTTCTGGATGCCTCCGTTTGTGGTCGGTCGGCTGCAGGAAGCCTTCAAGGTCTTCGGCAGAAATGCCCACGGATTCCTGACCAATGAGGCGGTAATGATTGCCTCAGAGACCCGTACCAGTTCGCCTGTCCGCATTCTCCGCAACCGAGAGACGCTTATGCACGTCCGTTTGCAGGGACTTTTCCCTTGTGGCGAGGGCGCAGGCTACGCCGGAGGCATCGTCAGCGCAGGTGTAGATGGCGAGCGTTGTGCCGAGATGGCAGCCGAATATTGTAACGCCCACCGTCAGTCGGTTTCTGAATAAGCATTGTTGAGCAAGCGAAAGCGGCACTTTGACCACATCAAAGTGCCGCTTTCGCAATACGAATAAGCCT
>CAUVFB010000108.1:0-5818 GCA_963551095.1 uncultured Prevotella sp.
GAGGGACTGTATATTCCACGGCAGAACCGCTTTATGAATATGCCCAAGAAAGGCTTTTCGAAAGATTATCAGCTGCGCTTTTTCGTTCGCGAGGGGACGGTTTGGCCTCCTTATGTGCACACTTTCCCACAGGTGCAGGGGAGGGTGGAATATATCGACAACCATCTGCCGAATGTCCGACTGATTCATTTGGCAGAGAACTACCTGTACGACCAGTTGGAGAAGTGTAACCGCTATACTACCGATGAGGTGCAGAAGAAGAAAGAAAAGAACTACGGCCCGGCGGCTTTACTGTTCCGTCCGCTGTGGCGATTCTTCAAGTCTTACTTCCTGAACGGTGAGATCCGCAACGGCATCACGGGATTCATAGACAGCGTTATGAACGGCTTTTACCAGTTCGTCATCGTTGCCAAAATCATAGAGCAGCGTCAGAAAGATCAAGCATCATCCCACGGATCAATACAATAACCGGAAGAACTAATGATGATGAAAAACAATTGGGGTAGATTGGACTGATTTTTCAGCGCAGCCGACTTGAAAAGGGAGGAAGGAGAGTGTGTCAAAACTTCGCACACTCTCTTTTGTATTTGTACTTGCCTGTCAGGATACAGCTTCGGATCTGTGCTTTCGGGCACCTGAATTCCTTTACCGGAGTCAGGTACTTCCACGCCTGCCGTTCAAAACCCTATACCCTTTCAGCAGAAACCCTATACCCTTTTGTCGGAAACCCACGAGGGTTTTGCCGGAAACCCTATACCCTTTTGTCGGGGAGATCGTTACCGGACGGAGGTCGACAAGTACTCTGCAGGCAGTCGGTCGGGCGTATCCGGGGCAGGTATGCCCGTTCTTCATCGCGTCTTCCGCTATATCCGTATTTGGCTCTATGTGGAAGACGTATGGCTGGATGGTGTGTGTAAGAGTAAAAATGTCCCTTGGTATATTGGGGGCGGAAAGCCTTAAAGCACAATGAATTTAGGGAATACGAAAGCTCCGGCGTGAGAAAGTCGGGCTTGATGCATAAGAAAGAGGAAGTGCTCGTTTAGACACACCTCCGTCAAAGCTTAAGTAGCGTGAAAATCACAACTTAGGCAAGCGGCACAAAGCTAAAGTTATGTAACTGCCGAACTTCGGCAAGCGTCCTGCCAAACGACGGGAAAAAGAAATGCCCAGCGGGACGTGTTGATTTGCTGTCAGGGGAGTAAATCCCACGAATCAGAACCAATCATGATGGAGAACCTTATACACAAGGAACACGGACCGACTCATTTCGGGCGGAATCACAGTCGGGAACCATGCGCATGTCAGACTATCCGGCGGCTCATATATCTCACCGGATACCAAACGGCGAGCCATCCGACAATGAGAACGGTGAGGAAGATGGCTACGATATCCCATGGGTGGACGCTGATGGGGTAGGACTCAATGATGAAACTCTTGGCCTCGCTGCCCAAATGAACCAGCCCGTAAGTCTGCTGCAGCCAGCAGAGAAGCAGTCCGAGACCTATTCCGACAGTGGCTCCGGCTGCCGAAATCATCCGTCCCTCAAAGAGGAATATCCGGCGTATCTGTCCCTCGGTCGCTCCGAGGCTGCGCAGCGTCCCAATGTCGTCCCGTTTGTCAATCATCAGCATCGAAAGTGAGCCGATGATGTTGAAGCAGGCTACCATGAGGATGAACGTGAGGAAGATGTAGGCGAAGAGTTTCTCTATGTGCATGATGCTGAATGTGTCGGCCTGCTGCTCATAGCGGTCTCTGACGAGGAAAGCACTGCCTGCCAGCTTCCGTATCCGCGCTTTCGTGTCGTCGATGTCTATGCCGGGCTTCAGTCGCAATTCCAGAGAGGTTATCTGTCCTTGGCGGTTGAAGATGCGGCGGGCGAAGTCGATTGACGTGATGATATAGTTCTTGTCGTACTTGCCCTGCTTCACCTGAAAGACGGCTCCGGGCGAAAGCAGTGAGTCCTGCACGAAAGCATCCGCCGGGTTAGAGGCATCATACTGCCCTTCCCGCTGCGGCGCGTAGATATTGAGGTAGTCGCGCCAAGCTACTCCCGTGCCCAGGTTTTGTGCTAACTGTATGCCGACAACTCCGAAGCGAAGGTTGGCCGTGGAGAGTTTGAAATCGCCCTCACCGTAGAGAATATCGCTGATGTGCGTCAGCGAGTCGAAATTCTCCTGTACGCCTTTCACCTTCACCATCGCCTGGCGACCGTGATACACAGCCAGTGCCTGATCCTCTACACACTCCGTGGCCACTTCCACCTCAGGCAGGTTCCGTATCCGCGTAAGAATGGGGAGATCGGCAGCGACCGCTTTTCCCTTTGCCGGCTCTATCTTGAGCTGCGGATCGAAGTTAGTGAAGAGTGAGGCTACCAGGTCTGAGAATCCATTGAAACCGCTCAGCACGACAACCAGTGCCATCGTGCCCACGGCAACTCCGATGGCGGAAATCAGACTGATGACGTTGATGGCGTGTGTGCTCTTCTTCGAGAAGAGATAGCGGCGGGCTATGTAGAAAGGGAAGTTCATTATTCTGGCTGTGGAATGTTGAGCGAGAGACTGACAGTTCAAAATTCGCAGTTCCGTATTTCTAACGCTTGAGCAGTTCGTCTATCCTTTCCATATAGTCGAGGGAATCATCAATGAAGAAGCGCAACTCAGGGATGATTCGCAACTGATTGCGTACACGTTGCCCGAGGTCATAACGGACAGTCTTTTCGTTGGCGGTGATATTCTTGAGTAGCTCGTCGGCCTTTTCAGACGGGAAGATGCTCAGATAAGCCGTACAGATACTCAGGTCGGGACTTATCTTTACGCGGGTAACGCTTATCAGAACGCCGTGCAGCGTGCGTGTCTGACTTTGGAAAATGCTGGCCAGCTCTTTCTGAAGCAGGCGCGCTATGCGGTTCTGTCTTGTTTCTTGCATAATTCTGTTGAGTTGATAAGGATTGCAAAGGTACAACTAAATCTTTGAACATTGAGGTTTGAAGTTTGAACTTTATAATTACCTTTCGAAGCGACATGATCCACCATAAATCTCAATGTTCAGGCTTCAAAGGCTTTTTCTGATAATCGTCAGTCCGTCGCGCAGAGGAAGAATCACTTTCTCTACCCGCTCGTCGTTCGCCACATGGTCGTTGAATCGACTGATGCCCTGCGTCTGATGGTCGTGGTCGTAAGCCGGGTCGACAACGTGTCCGTCCCAAAGCGTGTTGTCGGCCAGGATATAGCCACCGGGACGAAGCAACGAAAGCACCGTCTCGTAAGTCTCTGTATACGTTCGCTTGTCGCCGTCGACGAAAGCCATGTCGAACGTAATGCCGAGGCGGGGAGCCTCCATATTGGCATCGCCGATGCGGAAGTCAATCTTGTCTGCGTAAGCAGAGCCTTCAAGCCACGGACGAGTGAAGTCTTCCATCTCATCGTTGATCTCAAACGTATATATCCTACCATCCGCAGGCAGTCCTTCCGCCATGCAGAGAGCGGAATATCCGCTGAACGTCCCCACTTCGAGAACATTTCTCGGGCATATCATCTCTACAAGCATCTTCAGCAGCCGTCCCTGTACATGTCCGCTTGCCATCCGTCCGTGAATGGTGTGGATATTGGCAGCCCGGTAGAGTCGGTAGAGGTAGTCGCTTTCGGGCGAGGAGTGGGTCGCTATGTAAGAATCTAAATTCATCATCCGGTTACTTCTTACTTCTGGACATTGAACATTGAACTTTCAGGTTTTAATCTTTGTTCTTTATGCCATGATGAGTAGAAGAGGCTTCAAGAGTAATCATAAACTTCAAACCTCAAAGACAAAAAAGCTTTCCACCGCCAGTCGATAGCTGTCAAGTCCGAATCCCTGTATAGTTCCTTTGCAGGCCGGCGCAATCATGGAATGGCGGCGGTATTCCTCACGGCTGTTCACATTGCTTATATGTACCTCTACGACAGGTGTGCGGAGCGCGCGGATACAGTCTTGCAGGGCGATGCTCGTATGTGTATAGGCACCGGCATTGAGAATGATGCCGTCATAGGAGAACCCCACCTCCTGTAGCTTGCCGATCAGTTCGCCCTCTATGTTGCTTTGATAATATTCTATCTCCACGCCGGAATATCGTTGGCGCAGTTGCGGCAGATAGTCGACCATCGATTCGCGGCCATAAATGTCCGGTTCGCGCATTCCGAGCAGATTCAGATTGGGACCGTCGACAATGATTAGTTTCATGTTTGTTTCGCTTTTTGTATCTTTGCATAACTCGACAAGCCGTATCACCCTCGCTTGTCCGATGTGCAAAAATAAGAAATTAAAATGGAAACAGAAAAAGTCGCCGTACAGAATCTCCTCCACGGCTATCAGCGGTATCTTAAGCTGGAGAAAGGCTATTCGCCCAATACCATCGATGCTTACACGCGCGACCTCAACAAACTCATCGCCTATCTGAAGGGAGAACAGCTCGACATACTCGACGTGAAACTCGAAGATCTGGAACACTTCGCTGCCGGCATCAGCGACCTCGGTATCGGTGCGCGATCACTGGCGCGCATTCTTAGCGGCGTTCGGAGATTCTACCGCTACTTGCTGCTTGACGGATATCTCAAAAACGACCCGACGGAACTGCTCGAGTCGCCCAAACAGCCCGATCATCTGCCCGAAGTACTGTCCACTTCGGAAGTAGACATGCTGGAACAAGCCATCGACCTGACCAAATGGGAAGGACAGCGCAACAAAGCCATCATAGAAGTTCTCTTCTCCTGCGGGCTGCGCGTATCAGAACTGGTCAACCTCAAGTTCTCCCAACTTTATATCGACGAGCAGTACGTCCGCATCATGGGAAAAGGCTCAAAAGAGCGACTCGTTCCTATATCGCCCCGCGCCATCGACGAACTGAACTACTGGTTCATGGATCGAAACCTGATGAAAATAAAACCGGGCGAAGAGGACTACGTCTTCCTCAACCGTCGCGGCCACCACCTTACACGCACCATGGTGCTCATTATGATCAAGAACTATGCCCGCGATGCCGGAATCAGCAAGACAATCTCTCCACATACCCTACGCCATTCGTTTGCCACCGCACTGCTTGAAGGGGGAGCCGACCTCCGCGCTATTCAGTCAATGCTTGGCCATGAAAGCATCGGAACAACCGAAATCTATACCCATATCGACACCACCACACTCCGACAGGAAATCCTTGAACATCATCCGCGCAATATCCGTAAGTCCAACGATAAGCGAAACCCCGCTAACACGACACAAACCTAATCCCCCCACTGTTCACCCCACCACACGCGAAAACCACAGCCACTGACAATGCAACAAACCCCACCACAAGCGAAAAACCACAGCTAACCGTAGGGACGCACGGCTCGTGCGTCCTCGATGACACCCTCGTACAACCGAAACGCACGGCTCGTGCGTCCTCCGCAAGCGAAGAGTACAACCAACCGCCCCCGTACCTCCACAACACCAACACGCCCCACGCAAACAACCTGTCTGCGTGGGGCGTCCATAATCAACAAGCACCCCGTTTGGGGAATGCCGGAATTGCCGGCCTATGGCGTTACTTTCTCACCCTCTTCGGGCTTCCCACCACCTCCACCGGGCGCATCCTTGAGCTTTTTGTCGTCCGCCAACTTCACCTCAAGCCCCTGAAGGAGCTGCTTCCGACGGGTCTTGTCGGTTGCCGACCAATGGGTTTCGGGCTGGAAGTTGACACGCGCACCGACGATATTCGTCGCGGCCTTGAAATCCTTGACCGAGTTGGCGGGCTTAGTTTTCAGTCCCACCTTGAACGAGCCAAAACCTTCAAGCACCACCCGGTCGCCGT
>CAUVFB010000109.1:0-5746 GCA_963551095.1 uncultured Prevotella sp.
ATACTATCTATTTGAATCTGAATATGGGAAAGGAATTTGATGAGATAGAACGATTGAGAAATGGAAACAAGTAGAATATTAGAAAAGCTCAATATAGAGTTGAATCCCATGCAGGAAGCGGCTGCTGAGGCTATTCTGCATACACACAAAGATGTGGTAATACTGTCGCCAACAGGGTCGGGGAAAACCCTTGCCTATCTGCTTCCCTTGGTCGAACGCATAGATGCAGCGTCAGACGAAGTGCAGGCCGTCGTGCTCGTACCGGGCAGAGAGCTGGCCAGACAATCGGCAGAAGTGCTGAAAGGAATGGGCTGTGGATTGCGAAGTATGGCTTTGTATGGCGGTCGTCCTACTATGGAAGAGCATCGCATGCTGCGTTCCACCACACCACAGATTGTTTTTGCCACTCCGGGAAGACTCAACGACCATCTTGATAAAAGTAATTTCAACAGTGCCACTGTACGATGGATGGTGATAGACGAGTTCGACAAGTGTCTCGAAATAGGGTTTCGGAACGAGATGACACAGGTTATCAGTAAGCTGCCATTCGTTGAACGGCGCATACTCCTGTCTGCCACAGAGTCTGAAGCCATTCCCTCATTCGTCAATATGGGCAGAACGGCAATAGTCGACTTCAGGGTTGAGGAGGAACAAGTCTCAGAACGCGTACATATATATAAGGTGGAAAGTCCGGAGAAGGACAAGCTGAATAGTCTGCGTAACTTGCTGTTATCCTTAGGCACCGAAAGTACCGTTGTCTTCCTGAACTATCGCGAGTCAGTGGAGCGTACTGCGACTTTCCTCTACGAATGTGGATTCTCCATATCAACCTTCCACGGAGGATTGGAACAAGACACGCGTGAGGCAGCACTGTATAGATTCTCCAACGGTTCGGCAAATATTCTCGTCAGCACAAACTTAGGAGCACGCGGACTCGATATTCCTGACATCGACAACATCGTACATTACCATTTGCCGGAGACGGAAGATGAATATATTCATCGTGTTGGAAGAACCGCACGTTGGGATAAGCAAGGAAAAACTTTCTTTCTGTTAGCCGCAGGAGAAGAAATCCCGGGATACGTAAAAGAAGAAGTCAACATCTATACGATACCAAACAAACTCCCGGCACCGGCTTCGGCACGTATGGCAACACTATATATAGGAAAGGGTAAGAAAGACAAAATATCTAAAGGAGACATTGTCGGTTTCCTTTGTAAGAAAGGTGGATTGTCAGTTTCTGATATTGGAAAAATAGATATAAAGGATAGATTTTCTTATGTAGCTGTAGTGAAAACAAAAATTTTTAAGGTTTTAAAGCTGACGGAAGGAGAGAAAATAAAAGGTATCCGAACCTTGGTGGAAGAAGTACGGTGAAACAAAGTCTCAAAATGAAAGTCTCCACGATAACGTGTCCGAACACATGTTAAATAGAAAGGGACTATGCCATTTGATAAAAATACACATAAATGTTTGGTCATATCAAAATAAAGCCGTAATTTCGCCTACGTTAAGGAATGAGATATAACCTGAACAACTTGAATCATTGATAAGAATAAAGCTTAAATTAAATTTAATATAATATCAAATGAAGAAGTACAATTTTAACGCAGGTCCTTGCATTCTTCCACGCGAGGTAATTGAGAACACTGCAAAGCAGATTTTGGATTTTAACGGTATTGGACTCTCTTTGGCAGAAATCAGCCACAGATCAAAAGATTTCCAGCCAGTCATTGACGAGGCTGCTGCATTGATCAAGGAACTCCTTGATGTCCCAGAGGGCTACTCCGTACTTTTCCTGGGTGGTGGTGCCTCACTTGAGTTCTACATGATTCCGATGAACTTTCTCGTAAAGAAAGCTGGCTACCTGAATACTGGTGTATGGGCCAAGAAAGCCATTAAGGAAGCCAAGATGCTTGGCGATGTTGTTGAAGTTGCATCTTCGGCTGACGACAACTATACCTACATTCCAAAGGATTACAATGTGCCGACAGACCTTGACTATCTGCATGTAACAACCAACAATACCATTTATGGTACTGAACTTCACAAAGATCTTGACGTTCCGGTACGCATGATCGGTGATATGTCTTCCGACTTCTTGAGCCGTCCTGTTGACGTTTCTAAGTATGATTGTATCTATGGTGGTGCACAGAAGAATCTTTCTATGGCAGGTGTAACTTTTGTTATCGTTAAGAATGATGCCCTAGGCAAAGTTGACCGTCAGCTTCCAACAATGATAGACTACCGCACTCACGTGGAGAAAGGGTCTATGTTCAACACTCCTCCTGTAGTTCCTGTCTACACGGCTTTGGAGAACCTTCGTTGGGTGAAAGCTCAAGGAGGTGTTGAGGCTATGGCTAAGATTGCTAAGAAGCGTGCCGATTTGTTGTACGGAGAAATCGACAGGAACAAACTCTTCCATGGTACTGTTAAGAATGAGGAAGATCGCTCTTACATGAACATTTGCTTCGTTCTCAACGACGAGTATGCCGATCTCCAGCAAGAGTTCTTCGACTTTGCTACTGCCCGTGGTATGGTGGGAATCAAAGGACATCGCAGCGTAGGAGGTTTCCGTGCAAGCTGCTACAACGCACAGACTATAGAAGGCGTACAGGCACTTGTTGATACAATGAAGGAATTTGAAGCAAAACATTAATAATAGATTATAAAACTATAGAGTCTATATGGTCATTTTTCCATATAGGCTCTGCTGATTCCATAGAAAATGAAAATATTAATTGCAACCGAAAAGCCATTTGCTCCAGAAGCAGTAGAAGGCATAAAGAAAGAGTTAGTAGAAAACGGACACGAGGTAGTTCTCCTGGAGAAATACACAGAGAATGCGCAGTTTCTTGATGCAGTTAAGGATGTAGACGCAATGATTGTACGCTCCGACAAAGTTACCCCAGCAGTATTGGATGCTGCCAAGCAACTGAAAGTTGTGGTACGTGCAGGAGCAGGATATGATTCTATTGACACCGCATACGCAAAGAGCAAGAATGTAGTTGTAGAGAATACACCTGGGCAGAACTCCAATGCTGTTGCCGAGCTGGTTTTCGGTATGTTGGTTTACGCCGTCCGTAATTTCTATAATGGTAAGGCTGGTACAGAATTGAAGGGGAAGAAGCTCGGTATTCTAGCCTTTGGAAATGTTGGTCGCAACGTAGCTCGAATTGCCAAAGGTTTTGGTATGGATGTTTATGCCTACGATGCTTTCTGTCCGGCAAATGTCATTGAAGCTGCTGGTGTACATGCCGTGAAGTCACAAGACGAGCTTTTCCAAGTAAGCGATATTATTTCTCTGCACATTCCAGCAACGCCAGAAACTGTGAAGAGTATCAACTACCGCACTGTCAACCAGATGCCAAAGAAAGGAATCCTTGTTAATACAGCACGCAAGGAAGTTATTAACGAAGAAGAACTGCTGAGGTTGATGGCTGAACGTGAGGATTTGAAGTTTGTTACCGACATCAAGCCCGATGCAGACGAGGATTTCAAGAAGCTTGAGGGTCGCTATTTCTCAACTCCGAAGAAGATGGGTGCACAGACAGCTGAGGCTAACATCAATGCTGGCATTGCCGCAGCAAAGCAGATTAATGCTTTCTTTGCAACCGGTGATACGAAGTTCCAAGTCAACAAATAATCATTGATAAATCAACCACTTATGGGGTGAGATAAGACGATCAGTCTCTCACCCCATATGGTTACCTTAGATTCCAACCTTATACCTAACCTGAATAATTTGGTAGCTTATTCTCAATCTAATTGAAACACTAAACCAAAACCAAAATTCTATGGCAAAGATTAAACCATTCAAGGGCATACGCCCACCCAAGAACATTGTAGAAGAAGTTGAAAGCCGTCCTTACGACGTGCTGAACTCAAAAGAGGCACGTGAAGAGGCCGGCAGCAATGAAAAGAGTCTCTACCACATCATCAAGCCGGAGATAAACTTTGAACCTGGAACCAGTGAGTACGACCCACGTGTCTATGAAAGTGCAGCAGAGCACTTCCAAATGTTTCAAGACAAAGGCTGGTTGGTACAGGACAGCAAGGACAACTACTACATCTATGCACAGACGATGAACGGAAAGACACAATACGGTCTCGTTGTCGGTGCATACGTGAACGACTATATGACGGGTGTTATCAAGAAGCACGAGCTGACACGTCGAGACAAGGAAGAAGACCGTATGAAGCATGTACGTGTTTGCAACGCCAACATTGAGCCGGTATTCTTCGCTTATCCAGACAACAAGCATCTTGATGAACTTATTAATCGCTACGCAGCTACCGAACCTGAATACGATTTCATTGCTCCCATCGACGGTTTCCGTCATCAATTTTGGGTTATTTCCGATCCCAAGGATATCAAGGCTATTACCGAAGAGTTCGCCAAGATGCCTGCTCTCTACATCGCCGACGGTCATCATCGCTCTGCCGCAGCTGCCCTTGTAGGTGCAGAGAAAGCAAAGAACAATCCCAACCATAAGGGAGACGAGGAGTATAACTACTTCATGGCGGTATGCTTCCAGGCAAGCCAGCTGACCATTCTTGACTACAACCGTGTGGTAAAAGATCTTAACGGCATGGAGGCACCCGAGTTCCTCAAGGCATTGGAAAAGAACTTCATCGTAGAGAAGAAAGGAAAGGAAGCGTATCAGCCCAAACATTTGCACGAGTTTTCACTCTATTTGGATGGTGAGTGGTACAGCCTCGTTGCTAAGAAAGGAACCTACGACGATACAGACCCGATCGGAGTTCTCGACGTTGACATCTCCAGCCGCCTGATTCTCGACGAACTGATGAACATTACCGACCTCAGATCGGATAAGCGCATCGACTTTGTAGGCGGGCTTCGTGGCTTAAGCGAACTGAAGCGTCGTGTCGACAGTGGTGAGATGCGCTGGGCATTGGCACTCTACCCCGTATCCATGAAGCAGATCATGGACATTGCCGACAGCGGAAAGATTATGCCGCCAAAGGCAACATGGTTTGAGCCGAAGCTGCGTTCAGGACTTGTCATCCACAAGTTGGATTAACAACTACATTGAATGACAGATAAATATAAGACTATAAAAGAAAACTGCATAGGCGAGGGACTCTACACCGAGAAGCGGAGTAAGTTCCTCGCTTTTGCGCATCATGTTGATTCGGTGAAGCAAGCCATGGAAATTGTGCAAGTCTACCGCAAGAAATATTACGATGCACGCCACTGCTGCTATGCCTACAAGTTAGGCTCAGAGGGCGAGGATTTCCGTGCCAACGACGATGGAGAGCCGTCCTCAACAGCGGGGAAGCCTATCTTAGGGCAGATAACAAGTCATGGGCTGACGAATACACTCGTTTGTGTCATTCGCTATTATGGCGGTGTGAACTTAGGTACTGGCGGACTTATCGTTGCCTACCGTACAGCCGCTGCAGAAGCATTGGTTCACAGCGATACAGAGGAGAGATTTGTGGAGGAAACCATCGACTATCACTTTACCTACCCGATGATGAACGATGTCATGAGGATTATTAAGGAAATGGAGCCACGCATCGTCAGCCAACACTTCGACAACACCTGCGAGATAACGCTCTCCATCCGCAAGAGTATGGCAGAGGAGTTGCGTACACGCCTCGGGAAATTATCCTTTGAATAGTTTGGCGTTATCAGCATTATTCATTACTTTTGCACCCGTAACAAGGAAGTATGGCAGAGTGACCGAATGCGCTGGACTCGAAATCCGGTATACGCCCT
>CAUVFB010000110.1:0-5714 GCA_963551095.1 uncultured Prevotella sp.
TGAGGGGGTAGTGAAAATTGTTTCGTGGGAGTTCGAGTCTCCTCCTCTTCACATAAATCGTTCATCGTAAGTTGTTACTTACATCCGATGCGGCAATAGCTCAGTTGGTAGAGCACGACCTTGCCAAGGTCGGGGTCGCGAGTTCGAGTCTCGTTTGCCGCTCTTTTTCAGAGAAACATACGAAATCCAACAAAATGAACTTGTATTTACGATACTTCGACAATGAGACGTTAGTTCATAGTGTCGACGAAGCTCTTGACTTTTTAGTTTCCATCCCAGATATTCAGATGACCCCTGAATTGGAGGCAGATATTCGTGCATATGCAACTAATGATAACTTCTACCCGAAGCGGTACAAGGTACGTCCGCGGATATATTTCATCATTATCAAGACAGAAGCGGCCAATATGGTAGACTTCAAGCAAAAAAAGGCATTACGCAACGGTCTTATACAGCGTAAGGAGAACCCTATCGTATTGCATCTCAGCGAGGAACGTGAGGGATGGTACGAGGGACAGCTTGATTTCAAGCGCGTTGTACAGATTCCTGCTACAGGCAAGCACGAGTATAGAGACACTCACTTTGTGGCTAACTGTAAGGCACTGTCGGGTATAGACTGCTACAACCGTATTGTCGATTATTTGAAAGAGCATGTTGATTCGCGTAGTCAGTTCCCTTCTGCTAAGGGAAAGAACTTTTCTTTCAGATATTTGGGAATGTGGAAGTAGAGTGGTACTGCCTTTCAGTTCATTGTGATCTTTTTGATGTGGCACTGGTATGAATAAAGTTATGTTGATAGGCAATGTTGGCAGAGAGCCGGAGACGCATTACTATGAGAATGATCAGTGCGTGGTTTCATTTTCCCTTGCTACTACTGAGCGTGGATATACTCTTCCTAATGGAACGGTTGTACCCGATAGGACAGACTGGCACGATATTGTGCTTTTCAAAGGGCTTGCCAAATATGCCGAAAGCTATATCCATAAAGGTGACAAGATATATGTTGAGGGACGTATCCGCTACCACCTCAACGACGACAAGAGAGATGAGACGTGGATGAGGACGGAAATATGTGCCGACAAGCTCGAATGGTTGGCAGCACCACGAAAGTTGGAGGATACTGCGACTACTGAAAATATGCCACCTGAGCAGCAGGCTAGTGGCAATTCTAAATTGCCGTTCTAAATGGATGACTTTCTATTGGACATATCGTCATACGTTGTTTTTCAGTCGCCAACTTCAGGTGTGCTGATTGCTGCGGTCTTGGCTGCTTTTCTACTGCTACTTTCTGGATTTGCCAGTGCTTCAGAGATTGCATTCTTCAGTCTTTCGCCAAACGATGTAGAGGAGTTGGAACCGGATCACAGTCAGGTCGACCAGCAGATAGAGATGCTGCGAGACGATAGCGAGCGTACACTGGCGACTATCCTAATTACCAACAATTTGGTGAATGTAACCATCATCATGCTTTCCAACTATGTCTTGCGCAATATCCTGGTGTTCAAGGCGGTGTGGCTGGAGTTTCTTTGTATAACAGTTCTTCTTACCTTTATCCTTCTGCTCTTCGGTGAGATTATGCCGAAAGTGTACAGTCGGCAGAATCCGTTGAAGTTCTGTCGGTTGGGGGCACGATATATTGTGGTGTTGCGTCGTCTGTTTTGGTATTTGGAGAATATTCTGCTGATGAGTGGAACATTTGCCGAGAAGCTTGTACAGAAAGAGAACCGTCAGCTATCGGTGGACGATTTGGAGCAGGCACTTGAGCTGACCAATAAGAACGATATTAAGGACGAGCAGAAGATGTTGCAGGGCATTATCCGTTTCGGGGATGAAACGTCCAAGGAGGTAATGACACCACGGCAGGATATAGTCGACCTTGACATCCGCAGTACATATGCCGATGTACTGAACTGTATTGTAGAGAACAACTATTCGCGCATTCCCATCTATCAGGACAATGATGATAACATACGAGGCGTGCTGTACATCAAGGATCTTCTTCCCTATCTCTCCAAGCCATCCAACTTCAGATGGCAGAGTCTGATACGTCCTCCGTATTTTGTTCCGGAAACCAAGAAGATTGACGACCTGCTGCGCGAGTTTCAGAGCAACAAGGTTCATATTGCCATTGTTGTAGACGAGTTTGGTGGAACGAGCGGAATCGTGACACTGGAGGATATTCTTGAAGAGATAGTCGGCGAGATTAATGATGAGTATGACGAGGAAGAAAAGTTCTATTCCAAGCTTAGCAGCAATGTCTATCTTTTCGAGGGGAAGACGCTGCTGAGCGATTTCACCAAGATTCTCAACATTGACGATGATGAATTTTCTGAGGTTGAAGGCGATGCCGACTCGCTGGCTGGACTGATCTTAGAGATAAAAGGCGACTTCCCGAGCGTTCATGAGAGAATCAGCTACAGGAACTATACCTTCGAGATCATGGAGGTTGAGGAGCGACGCATCAGTAAAATCAAGGTTACGGTAAATGCACTATAGGATAGAGCGGCTTGCCGAGGATGTTTCCCTGGGACTTTATTCCATCAGACAGGGACGAGAGGAGGAACGGCGTGGCGAACGGGAACTTCTCAGACTGATGCTGGGCAAGAAGATAGTACTCTCGCATAATGCAGACGGGAAGCCTTTGATACCTGAAGGAAACATCAGCATATCCCACACCAAGGGCTATGTGGCCATATTGTTCTCGCATTCTTATTCCGTAGGGATAGACATTGAATTTCCGTCAGAGAGGGTGAAACGCGTGGCTTCCCGTTTTCTGCGTCCCGACGAAGCGTATGAATCCTTGACCGACCTGCAGGTGGTATGGTGTGCCAAGGAAACGCTCTACAAGCTGCACTCCAGTGAACATTTGTCATTGAATGAAATGAAAGTCAGACTGGCTGAGTCAGAGCTGGTAAATATGCGGCGGGGTAGGGTAGTGCCTTTTCTTTGTTGGCAGACACCCGACTATATTATGACTGCCGCATGGGAAAGGGAGATCAACTGTCATCCTTGATGAAGATAAGTCAAGAATAGAGGTCTTCCTGTTGTTTTTGTGGAGATTCGCTTGCAGGCAGATAGGTTGTTGCCTATCTTTGCACACGATAGAAGATAACAAAAAGTTTAATTTCAAAACATTCAAGTTATGAAGAAATTAGTTCTTATGGCAGCAGTAATGCTCGCGTCAGTCGGAGCATACGCTCAGCATGCAGTAGGTTCGCTTACCTTTCAGCCGAAAGTAGGTATGAATATCGCCAACTTCTCTGAGGGCGATGCCGACAGCAGGATAGGTTTGGTAGCAGGTGTCGAGGGTGAGTATCAACTTACGGACATTCTCTCGCTTTCGGCCGGTGCGGTTTATTCCATGCAGGGCGCAAAGATGACAGTCAGTGGCATGGGACAGTCTGTAAAGACAACGACCAAGCTCGATTACGTCAACGTTCCCGTTATGGCCAACGTATACGTTGTCAAAGGACTTGCTGTAAAGCTGGGTGTTCAGCCAGGCTTCAAGGTGAACGGTAAAGTCAAAACGAATGTAGGCATCGGCAGCAAGGACATCAAGGCGAAGACTGTAGACTTCTCTGTTCCTGTCGGCCTCTCCTATGAGTACGAGAACTTCCAGATTGATGCTCGTTACAACTGGGGGGTGAGCAAGGCTTTCAAGTATGGCGATGCCAAGAACAACGTATTCCAAATTACTCTTGGCTACAAGTTTGAACTCTAATCTTCTATAGAGAAGATTTGTAGGGACACCGACGCTTCCGTCCGTCCCATGGTATTGTGAGGATATGTAAGACATGCATATCCTCTTTTTGATACTTGTCTGTCCGATACGGCTTCTGCACTCCTTTACTTCTATGCTTCCGGTACCTGAATTCCTCTGCTGAAGTCAGGGACTCACACGCCTTTCGTCCGAAACCCTATACCTTTTCGTCCAAAACCCTATACCCTTTTGGCGGAAACCCACGACCCTTTTGGCTGAAACCCTATACCCTTTCGTCAGAAACCCACGACCCTTTTGGCCGAAACCCTATACCTTTTCATCAGAAACCCACGACCCTTTTGGTCAAAACCCTATACCTTTTCGTTAGAAACCCACAACCCTTTTGGTCAAAACCCTATACCTTTTCATCAGAAACCCACGACCCTTTTGGTCAAAACCCTATACCTTTTCGTCAGAAACCCACGACCCTTTTTGCTGAAACCCTATACCTTTTCGTTAGAAACCCACGACCCTTTTTGCTGAAACCCTATACCCTTTCGTTAGAAACCCACGACCCTTTCGCCGGAAACCCTATACCTTTTCGTTATGGAGGTCATTACCCAACGGCGCTCAGCAGGGTGTCTGCAGGCAGTTTAGTGGGTGTTATCCAGGGCGGGGATACTGGTTTCTCATTGCATCTTCCGTTATGTCCGTATCAGGCTCTATGTGGAAGATGTATCGTCGGATTGTGTGTGTAAGAAAGAAAGTTTCCCTTGGTGTATTGGGTTCGGAAAGCTCCGGCCAGGCCATCCCACTGATACCGCTTCACTTCTGCATATGTCCTACAATAATAAAAGGAGAAAGGCGTTATAAAAAGTATGATGTGCAGAAATATCAGAAAGAGCATTCTCCTGCTGCTGTTCACGGCGGCTGTACAGACAGCTTACGGACAATCGTTCACTCTCCAGGGAAAGGTTTCCGACAAAGATGGGAACCCGATCGAACTTGCTTCTGTCATGGTTGTGTCGCAGGGCAGGCTGGCCATGACCAATCTGAAAGGCGAGTTCAGCATACAGCTGCAGAGCGAAGACTCGGTCAAGGTGCGCTTCTCGATGGTGGGCTACCGGCCGAAGACACGCATTCTGTACCGCCCACGGGGCAGACAGACACTGCTGGTGCAGCTTGCCGACGACAACGAGCTGCAGGAAGTTGTGGTAGAGGGCAAGTCAGCACAGCACGGAACGACCAAGGAACTCGACGTGAAGACCGTCAGGCAAGGACCGTCGACATCGGGGAACGCCGTCGAAGAGATGGTGCAGACGCAGGCAGGCGTGTCAACCCACTCCGAGCTGTCGTCGCAATACAATGTCCGCGGTGGAACATTCGACGAGAACTCCGTGTATATCAACAACGTGGAGGTGTTCCGCCCCTTCCTTGTCCGCAGCGGACAACAGGAAGGGCTGTCCGTCATCAACCCCGATATGGTAGAGAGCGTAGGCTTTTCGTCTGGTGGATATGAAGCTCGATACGGCGATAAAATGAGTTCTGCGCTCGACATCACCTACAAACGCCCGAAGCGCACCGAAGGTTCCGTCTCGGCTTCTCTGCTGGGTGCAAGCGGATATATGGGGCTGGCGGCCAAGAAATTCACCTGGAGCAACGGCTTACGCTACAAGACCAACAAGTATCTCCTGGGTTCACTGGAGACCAAAGGCGAGTATCAGCCCAGCTTTCTCGACTACCAAACCTATCTCTCCTGGCAACCCGACAAACGCTGGCAAGTCGACTTCATCGGCAATATCTCCGACAATCACTACGACTTTGAGCCGGAAGACCGCGAGACCAACTTCGGTACGATGGAGAATGTAAAGTCGTTCCGCGTCTATTTCGACGGTAGGGAGAAAGACCTCTTCAGAACGTTCTTCGGCTCTTTGGCCATCACCCGCCATCTTTCTGCCATGACATCGCTATCTGCTCTTGCCTCGGCTTTCTCCACAAAAGAGCAGGAACGCTA
>CAUVFB010000111.1:0-5672 GCA_963551095.1 uncultured Prevotella sp.
CAAGCTTGAGGGAAAGGACGAGGAGAATCTTACACACTTTTTCAGACATTACCTTGGGTTTCAGAAGCCTCAAGGCACAAATGACCTCGAGAAATAAGAAAGCTCCGGCGTGAAAAAAGTCTGAGCTTTGTGCACAAAAGAGGATGTGCCTATATTGACACACCCTCCTGTGAATAAGTCTTTTTTGGCTGCGTTGCCCTCACGGGCTGACAGCCATCGGCAGCTCTCACGAGCTAATTGGCTTTTTTCAAAAAAGTTTATTTTACTGTCTTGTTGTCTGCTTCTTCCTTTTCAAGAGCCATACGGTTCTCTATCTTCTTACCGAGTACCAAATAGGCAACCGGAGATGCAATGAAGATGGAAGAGAGTGTACCAATAATGATACCGATAATCATTGCGAATGCAAAACTGCGGATACTGTCGCCGCCAAGAATGAAGATGGCAAGCAGTACAATCAGTGTTGACACCGACGTATTGATGGTACGGGACAGTGTTTGGTTGATGGAGTTGTTGAAAAGCCCCTGTATATCTGCCTTCGCAAGGTTGTGGCTGTGTTTGCGGAGATTCTCGCGGATGCGGTCATAAACCACCACAGTGTCGTTAATATCATAACCGATTACCGTCAGGATGGCTCCGATGAAAGTCTGATCAATCTCCAATGAGAAGCCTATCCAGCCGTAGCACAGCGAGAAAAGCCCCACAACGATGGTCGTATCAAGCACCAGTCCGACAATGGAACCTACGGAGAAACCGATGTTGCGGAACCGGAGCAAGATGTAAAGGAAGATAAAGAAGATGGCCAATGCAACACTCTTGAAAGCGTTGTAAGTAATGTTTTTGGCGATGGAAGGACCTACTTTTGCACTCTGAATAATGGAACCTCCCTCGCGGATATCCGGGTTCTTGAAGCTGTGAACGTTGGCCTGACTAACGAATCCACCTTTCTTCAAGGCTGTATAGAGGATGGTCTCTGCCCTATCATCCTCCATCGGGTCGTTCGACTCAATGTTATAGTTGGTGGAAATTCGGACAGTCTTGCCGTCGGTACCCAGTGCAATGACGTTGGTGGTGGCAGGTTTGCCGGCATTGTCGCCTACGGTGTTGACGAATGCACCATTCATCACCTTGCGAACGTCCTCTACCTGCACAGCCTTATTAAGGGTTACGACATAGTTGCGGCCTCCCGTGAAGTCAATACTGCGGCTCAATCCGCGTACTGCAAAGCTGACAATACATATCAGGACAGCTACACCCCAAACGGTGAAGCTCTTCTTATACATGCTCATAAAACGGTAGTCAGCTTTCTGCATGAAGTTTCTGGAGAAGCGGGTAGAGAATGTCTGGTTCATCCACTTGTCGTGTCCGACACGGTTTTCAAAGATAATACGGGTCAGGAATACGGCCGTGAAGAACGAAATAACCAAACCTATGATCCATGTCGTGGCGAAACCACGGATAGGTCCAGTACCTGTCGTGAGCAGAATGATGCCTGTTATCAACGAAGTAAGATTGGAGTCGAAGATAGCAGAGAAAGCATTGCTGTATCCTTCCGTGAGAGCCTGCTTCATGCCCTTGCCCAATCGCAGTTCCTCCTTGATGCGCTCATAGATCAATACGTTCGCGTCGACGGCTGTACCGAGTGTCAGTACGATACCGGCGATACCCGGCATGGTAAGTGCCGACTGGAAAGATGCGAGCACACCTAAGGTAAAGAAGAGGTTGGCAAGCAGTGCCAGGTTGGCCATCATGCCCGGGATGACATTGTACATCACAACCATATAGAGCATAAGGAGTACGAATGCAATGGCAAAGGAGACGAGTCCCTGTTGGATCGACTGTGCGCCGAGAGTAGGACCAACGACCTCTTCCTGTACAATCTTGGCAGGTGCAGGCATACGACCCGACTCCAACGTGTTTGCCAAGTCCTTGGTGTCTTCGATGGTGAAGTTGCCACTGATGGACGACTGACCACCGTCAATCTCGCCATGAACGCGGGGAGCAGAGTAGACAACGCCGTCGAGGACAATGGCGATAGCCTTTCCGACATTCGCTTTCGTCATGGCTGCCCACTGACGGGCACCTTCCGAGTTCATCGTCATGCTGACTTCCGGTCGTCCATACTGATCGAACTTGTCTTCAGCATCGGTTACAACGTCGCCTTCCATCGGAGCACGACCGTCAGCAGTAGTAACTTTCAGAGCGTGAAGTTCGTATATATTCTTCTGCTGCAAGCCGGCGGCAGGTTTCGCACTCCACAGCAACTTGAGATCAGTCGGCAGTATTTGCTTGGCCATTTGGCCGTGCAGGAGTTTGTTGATGGCAGCAGTATCGCGTACATTGGCGTAACCTACTGTGCTAAGAGCCTCATTAGGGATCAGTTGGAGCATAGCCAGCAGAGGGTGTTGTTTCTTGGCAGCTGCCATCTCGGCATTTTCGCCCTTGGACGCATTGGCAACTGGGTTGCTGTTGTTTTTCAGAGAGAACCTCGAAACGGAGGTATGCTTAGTCTTTGCAATCTGTTTAACAGAATCATTCTTGATAGTATCCACCTTAGTCTCACCGTTGGCAAGACGCTGATCAAGCTGTTGTAGATACGGAGCAATCTCCTGATTGTTGTAAGTCTCCCAAAATTCGAGGTTGGCAGAGCCTTGCAGGAGTTTGCGCATACGCTCAGGCTCGCGGATACCCGGCATTTCTACCATCAGACGACCCTCTTGTCCTTCCAGTTTCTGAATGTTTGGCTGTACTACTCCGAACTGGTCTATACGGTTAGTAACGACATTATATGAGTTGTCGATGGCTGCTTTCACCTCTTCGCGGAGTGCTTTCTCCACCTCTTCGTCGCTGCTTTGGGTGCTGACCTTGCCTTTCAGTTGTTGCGTAGCGAATATTTCGGCCAGCTTGTGTCCCGGTGCATTCTTGTGAAAAGCATCAATAAAGAGCGAGATAAAGTCGCTTTGACTGGTTTCCTCCTGCTTCTTTGCCTCTTCCAATGACTTCTGATAGGCAGCATCGGTCTTGTGGTCGGCAAGTACATCTACTACGTCGGGAACAGAAATCTCCAAGATTACGTTCATACCGCCTTTGAGGTCAAGACCCAAACCAATCTGTGTCTCTAGACATTTCTGGTAAGAATAAATACCCAAATACTTGACAGAATCCTTGTAATCCTGCTGCGCAATAGGGTCTTTAATCTTTGCCGCCTGACTGTCGTAGTAGCTTGTGGCTACCGAGAAAGACAGGTAGAAAATGCTTGCAAGCGTCAACAAGACGGCAATACAAATTACTAATCCTTTGTTTTGCATTTTATTGTTAGTTTAATTTATTGTTTCCAATGTGTAATGATAGCGTGCAAAGATAACCATTTTTCCATATTTTCAGAAATTTACAGTCTACAAAATGAAGCCGACTTAAGGTTTGGGACGATATTTAAGCCTGCAATAGATAGGATAATGGTCGGAAGTGGCTACGCTATCATCCACTTTCGCGTCGTAAGGTTCAAAATCTGACGAGCACATGATGTGATCTATGCGCACAAACATACCACTATTGTGATAGGATATGCCGGGACCGTTGCCCGAAGAGATGTAGCAGTCAGTCAGCCGTTCGGCTATCGTGCGATGGGCGTAGCTGATTGGACTGTCGTTAAAGTCGCCACAGAGAATGACAGGCATCTTCTTGTCAAGACGTTTCGCTACATATCGTGCCACGGTTTCGGCTTGTGGAGCACGGAGTGCAGATGCTTCGCCGAGTTTATCTATCAGATAGGTAGACTCTTGCTTGGGCGATGGTGTGCCGAAAGGATGCTTTACGAGCGACGTGAAATCGTCTTTGTCTTTCTGATTCAGATGATAGCTCTCCAAATGGTTGTTTACCAAAAGTGTCTTTATGCCTTTTATGTCCAGCGTATAAGCTATGCTCATATTGCCTTCCGACTCGTATGGTATGATTTCCCTACCGAGAATGGGATAGCGACTGAGTACCATCAACACGTCAGCATTGCCCGGTCCCTTGCGAACGGTGTCTACATACTCGTAGTGCTGGGACAGTTCTGTGTAAGGATCTTGCTTCATTACACCTTTCATCTCCTCAACGCCGGCTTCTTGCAGACACACAATGTCGGCCTTACTCCGTAAAATATAGTCGACGATGGGGTTGCTGCTACCTTTCGGTAAGTCCCAAGGCGCAAAGAGATAAACGTTATATGATAGTACCTTGATAGTTCCGTGGGGTAGTTCTTTCGAAGGATTGAACGGACTATACTTTCTTATCGGCACATAGCACAAGATAAATCCGAGCAGCGGAAGCCACGCTATTTTGAAACGAACACATACCCAAAAGATAAGAAACAACACGTTGACAACCAACAGAATGGGCAATCCCAGGCCGAGATTAGCCCACAGCGGATGGTCAACGGGGTTGATACGGTCAACATTTCCTATGGCAACCATCAGCAGAATAGCAAGAATATTACCGCTGACAAGCGAGTAAAAGGTTATTTTCTTTACTTTACGAAACATAATAGGAGCGGATATAAGCTCTCCAAAGCGTTGTGTTGGCTGCTATTTCTGACTGCTGTCGAAGAGTTGCTGCTTCTCGTCCTTGGTCAGACTGTCATAGCCGCTCTTGCGAATCTTATCGAGTATACGGTCTATCTGTTCCTGTTCTCGTTGCTTTCGTGCGTTGTAATCCCAGTCGCTTTCGGGTCGTTGATGGTTGCCCGATCCTGTATTCCACTGCCATCCATTCCCATTGCTGCGTGTATGGGTTTGGTTGAAGTGGTTTGAAGGGCGTCGTGTCCGGTTCTCCCAACTGTTTTTCATTCGGTCGAAAAACTGCTGTCCCTTGCTTTTCCCGAAATCGCCATAGCCCGAATAGGGATGTTTCTGCCAATATTTAATAAGGATAAAGCCGAAGAACATACCTCCGAGATGAGCCAAATGAGCTACGCCGTCGCTGCTGGTACCAATTGCAGAAAAGAGTTCAACGGCTACTGAACCTATGATAATCCATTTTGCCTTGATGGGAACAGGGATGGGGATGATGAACATACGCTCATTTGGGAAGGTCATACCGAAAGCAAGGAGTATTGCGTAAATAGCTCCCGATGCACCGACAGTCGTCCATTGATTCAGGTAAGTTTCCATCAGCATACGCATTCCACCTATGTTAACATAATCATACTGCGCCAGCCCGTCTACCATATAGGAGGCATACTGCGCTAATTCCTGACAGAGTCCGGCACCAATTCCACATACTATATAATAAAGGAAGAACTTACGTGCCCCCCATACATTCTCCATCACCATACCGAACATCCACAGCATAAACATATTCATGGCTATATGCATGAACCCTCCGTGCATAAACATATAGGTAATAAACTGCCAAAGACGGAAATCTTTAGCCAGGAAGAAATGTAAACCGAAAAGATGGTTAAGGTCAATGCCACTTGCTCCCAACACGATGCCGCCTAAATAGGCCAGCACATTGATGATAAGTAAGTTCCTGGTAATCGTTGGAATATTGCGCATAACGTTGTATACAGTTCTCTATTTGAGTGAATTAAACAGTACAAAAGTACGAAAAAATCTTGTGATAAAGCATATTATACCCCGAATACGGGTCTTTTTTCGGTATTTCTGTACTTTTCTTTATCTTTTGTTTGCGGT
>CAUVFB010000112.1:0-5620 GCA_963551095.1 uncultured Prevotella sp.
TGTGAAAACAAAAGATATGTTAAGCAAGAATTTTTCTAAGATATGAAAACAAAAGGTATGTTAACGCAGAACTTTTCTAATATGTGAAAACAAAAGATATGTTAAGCAAGAATTTTTCTAAGATATAAAAACAAAAGATATATTAAGGCAGAACTTTTCTAAGGTATGAAAATAAAAGGTATGTTAAGAAAGAAATTTTTCAAGATGATACCCCCTGCAAAACTATCACCCTCGGAAATGAAGAGCCTTCAGGATGGTTTTGCAGAGGTCTCAAAATGCTTATCGCTGTGTGCCGGAAGCCATCTCATGCTCAGGGTTGAAGATATGTAATTTCATCTTTCTCGTATTGAGACTATAAAGTTACAGTAATCCCCATACCACACAAAACGAAAGCAAAAAAATATAGTATTTTTGCAATATAGAGTTTGCAATAAGGCGAAAAAGTCGTATCTTTGCATCGATATTACAGATAACAAAGATGGACGCATTTTATCGGACTCATACTTACCTTGTCGAGCATACCAATGCCCCGGTTCGTCGCATGTTGATGGATGAGATTGACTGGGACGATCGTATGATCGGCATTAAAGGAACAAGGGGTGTCGGTAAAACTACTTTCCTGCTTCAGTATGCCAAGGAGAAATTCGGAGCAACGGACAAGGGATGCCTGTATATCAATATGAACAACTTCTACTTTCAGGGCAGGGGCTTTGCCGACTTCGCCGGAGATTTCTACCACCGTGGCGGGAAAGTTCTGCTGGTAGACCAAGTGTTCAAGCAGCCTGATTGGAGCAAGGAATTGCGTCGATGCTACGACCTTTATCCTAAGCTGAAAGTTGTCTTTACAGGCTCCAGCGTGATGCGGCTGAAAGAAGAGAACCCCGAACTAAACGGCATTGTACAGAGTTACAATCTCAGCGGATTCTCTTTCCGCGAGTTTCTCAACCTGCAGACAGGGAACAACTTTTCAGCTTACTCGCTGGATGAGATAATCCGCAATCACGAATACATTGCCAAACAGATTCTCTCCAAGGTGAGTCCGGCGAAGTTCTTCCAAGACTACATTCATCATGGCTTCTATCCTTTCTTCCTGGAACACCGTAATTTCTCAGAAAACCTGCTGAAAACGATGAACATGATGACCGAGGTAGACATTCTACTCATCAAGCAGATAGAACTGAAATACCTTACCAAGATAAAGAAACTGTTCTATCAACTGGCATTAGAGGGACCGAAATCGCCCAACATCAGCAATTTGGCAAAGGGGATCAACACGAGCCGTGCCACGGTAATGAACTATATCAAGTATCTTGCTGACTCGCGGCTCATCAATATCATCTATCCGCCCGGTCAGGAGTTTCCCAAGAAGCCTGCAAAAGTGATGTTGAACAATACGAATCTCATCTACGCCATCTACCCGATACAGTTCGAACAACAGAACCTGATGGAAACTTTCTTTGTCAACGCCCTATGGAGATGCCACACGGTAAGTGAAGGTAACAAGCCGGGAACGTATTTGGCAGACGAGAGAACCATGTTCCGAGTCTGTGATGCAGAGAAATCCAAGATGCGATTCAACCCCGACACGATCTATGCACGCTACAATACAGAAACAGGAAAGGATAACAGTATTCCGCTATGGTTATTTGGCTTCCTTTATTAACGAAGCATCAACAATATATAGAAAGTAGAACGATTGATGATCATTATTTATTCAGCATAACAAGATTCTCTCAAAAACATTATAACAACTTTCATTTAATAAATTACAAAATGACTAAAGAAAAGAATTTTATCACTTGTGATGGTAACGAGGCCGCTGCCCATGTGAGCTATATGTTCTCAGAGGTAGCAGCCATCTATCCTATCACTCCTTCATCTCCAATGGCCGAACACGTTGACGAGTGGTCGGCACGCGGACGCAAGAACCTTTGGGGACAGACAGTAAGCGTACAGGAGATGCAGTCGGAAGGAGGCGCAGCAGGTGCCGTACACGGTTCGCTGCAGTCGGGTGCTCTTACGACAACTTTCACCGCATCACAGGGTTTGCTCCTGATGATTCCTAACATGTACAAGATAGCCGGCGAGCTTTTGCCATGCGTGTTCAACGTTTCAGCACGTACGTTGGCAAGCCACGCTCTGTGTATCTTTGGCGACCATCAGGACGTTATGGCCTGCCGTCAGACAGGTTTCGCTATGTTCTGCTCGGGTTCTGTACAAGAGGTTATGGATCTTTCTGCCGTTCCTCATTTGGCAACGCTGAAGACATCCGTTCCTTTCATCAACTTCTTCGATGGTTTCCGCACCTCACACGAGTATCATAAGATTGAGTGCATCGACCAGGAAGACATCCGTCCGTTGATTGACGAGAAAGATATCAAGCGGTTCCGCGACCACGCTATGAGTCCAGAACATCCGGTAGTGCGTGGTACAGCCGAGAATCCGGAGACTTTCTTCACACACCGTGAGGCCAGCAACTCAGCCTACGAGAATGTACCGGAGGTTGTTGAGCACTATCTCAACGAGCTGACCAAGATAACTGGCCGTGAGCACCATCTCTTTGACTACTATGGTGCCAAGGATGCTGAGAACATTATCATTCTGATGGGTTCTGCGACAGAGGCTGCCCGCGAAGCTATCGACTACCTGATGTCTCAGGGTAAGAAGGTGGGTATGGTAGCAGTACATCTCTATCGTCCATTCTCTGTCAAGCATTTGCTTGCAGCTGTTCCCAAATCGGTTAAGCGCATTGCTGTTCTCGACCGTACAAAAGAGCCGGGTGCAGAGGGCGAGCCGTTGTATCTCGACGTGAAGAGTGCTTTCTATGATGTTGAGAACAGGCCATTGATCGTTGGTGGTCGTTACGGTCTCGGGTCTGCCGACACTACACCGGCTAAGATCATCGCTGTTTACAACAACCTTGAATTGTCGGAACCAAAGGATCACTTCACGGTGGGTATTGTCGACGACGTTACCTTCACTTCTCTTCCAGAGGTTGAGGAGATTCCATTGGGCGGCGAAGGCATGTTCGAGGCTAAGTTCTATGGTTTAGGTGCTGACGGTACTGTTGGTGCCAACAAGAACTCTGTGAAGATTATCGGCGATAACACCGACAAGCACTGTCAGGCTTACTTCTCTTACGACTCTAAGAAATCGGGTGGTTTTACCTGTTCGCACCTTCGTTTCGGTGATAGTCCCATCCGTTCTACCTATCAGGTAAACACCCCAAACTTCGTTGCCTGCCATGTTCAGGCTTACTTGAATATGTACGACGTTACACGTGGCTTGCGTAAAAACGGTACATTCCTTCTGAATACAATCTTTGACGATGAGGAACTCGTAAACTTCATTCCTAACAAGGTAAAGCGTTACTTCGCTAAGAATAACATCACAGTTTACTACATCAATGCGACCAAAATTGCACAGGAGATTGGTCTTGGTAACCGTACCAACACCATCCTCCAGTCAGCATTCTTCCGCATCACGGAGGTTATTCCTCTCAAGCTTGCTATTGAGCAGATGAAGAAGTTCATCGTTAAGAGCTACAGCAAGAAAGGGCAGGATGTCGTAGACAAAAACTTTGCAGCTGTTGACCGTGGTAACGAATACAAGCAGTTGACAGTCGACCTTTCATGGGGTAATCTTCCTGATGATGAGACCAAGGCCGACGACGCTCCTGCATTCGTCAAGGAACTTGTCCGTCCGATGAACGCACAGGCCGGCGACCTTCTGAAGGTGTCAGACTTCGTAAATCATGGCACTGTTGACGGAACTTGGTCGGTAGGCACAGCAGCTTATGACAAGCGTGGTGTTGCAGCTTTCGTTCCTACATGGGATGCCGATAACTGTATCCAGTGTAACAAATGTTCGTTCGTATGCCCTCATGCTTGTATCCGTCCGTTCGTATTGGATGAGGCAGAGAAGGCCGGCTTCAACGAACCGACACTGGATGTGCTTGCTCCCAAGCAGCTCAAGGGTATGCAGTTCCGCATTGAAGTTTCGGTTCTCGACTGTACAGGTTGTGGCAACTGTGCTGATGTCTGTCCGGGCAAGAAGGGTAATAAGGCACTATCCATGACACAGTTTGTTGCCGGAGAGGAAGAGGCGATACGCCGCGCTGCCGACTGGAATTACCTCGTAAAGAACGTAAAGATTAAGCAGCATCTTGTTGACATCAAGTCGAACGTCAAGAACTCCCAGTTCGCACAGCCGCTGTTCGAATTCTCAGGTGCCTGTGCCGGTTGTGGTGAGACACCGTATGTGAAGCTCGTTTCCCAGCTCTTCGGCGACCGTGAGATGATTGCCAATGCTACGGGTTGCTCTTCTATCTACTCGGCTTCTGTTCCGTCAACTCCTTATACAACCAACGAGAAGGGACAGGGACCTGCATTCAACAATTCGTTGTTCGAGGACTTCTGCGAGTTCGGTATGGGAATGGCTATGGGCAATAAGAAGATGCGCGAGCGTATTACCACATTGCTCGGCGAAATCATTGCCCGGGACGATACACCTGCTGACTTCAAAGCAGCCGCACAGGAGTGGATCGACGGTAAGAACGATGCTGATGCATCTAAAATTGCAGCCGCCAAGCTGGAGCCTTTCATCGAAGGAGGCTGTTCCATCGGTTGCGAAATCTGTGCCGAACTGAAAACGCTCGACCACTATCTCGTCAAGCGTAGCCAGTGGATCATCGGTGGCGACGGTGCTTCTTACGATATCGGTTACGGAGGTCTCGACCACGTCATCGCTTCCGGTGAAGATGTCAACATCCTTGTACTCGACACAGAGGTCTACTCCAACACGGGCGGTCAGAGTTCCAAGGCTACTCCGCTCGGTGCCATCGCACAGTTTGCTGCCAAAGGTAAGCGCGTCCGCAAGAAAGATCTTGGCTTGATGGCCACCACCTACGGCTACGTGTATGTAGCCCAGGTAGCTATGGGTGCCGACAACGCACAGACGCTGAAAGCCATCCGCGAAGCAGAGGCTTATCCGGGGCCGTCGCTCGTCATTGCTTACTCGCCGTGTATCAACCATGGTCTGAAGATCAAGGGCGGTATGGGCCGCAGTCAGGCACAGGAAGCCAATGCAGTTGCCTGCGGCTACTGGCATCTTTGGCGTTACAACCCACAGCTGGCAGAAGAGGGCAAGAATCCGTTCTCTCTCGATTCCAAGACACCCGACTGGACGAAGTTTCAGGACTTCCTCCGCAGCGAAGTGCGCTTCCTCTCCGTCCTCAAGGCCTATCCCAACGAGGGCGAAGAACTATTCAAAGCCTGCGAGCACATGGCCAAGCTCCGCTACCAAAGCTATGTCCGCAAGACTAAAGAAGACTGGAGCGAAGAAGCTTAATCAGCCTTTCTGCTACGATAAACCTCACATGACAGCAATGCCATGAAACCGTTAAGAGAGAGATTTTCCTGCATCGGAAAGTCTCTCTTTTCGTAGTACGCTCGGCATACGTATAGAGTCTAACGGGTGCAAGTCTTGAGTAAACCCTAATAGTGGGAATTACATGGACCAGGGGGTAGTGTCCTATAAAAGTGTGTAAGCCTATTTATTCTTATCTTTGTATTTGATAACCATAAAGAAACGAACAAATGAAGCTTACACATTCACTGGA
>CAUVFB010000113.1:0-5514 GCA_963551095.1 uncultured Prevotella sp.
CACCCACGACGACGACGGCGGAGTTGAGGCCGTACTCTGAGGCAGAAGCCGGCTCTGTTTCCTGAATCCGGCCGAAGACCCTTGCGAGTCGGCACAGGAAGACTTGATCTCAGAATGGACAGCCTGCTGTACAGATTGCTTAACGGAAGTCGTCTCACGTTGCTGTGCCCAGACTGCCATAGTAGAGGCTCCCGTCAGGGAGACAACTGTCAAAAAGAATAGTCTCGATAAGTATCTATTCATAATCTTCAATTTGCGACACTTTCGGTTCGTATAATAGATATCAGGCAAGACAACAATCCCCCGCCCAAATGTTATTGGCCGTCCGAGCATAGATTCGCCAAGTGTCGCAATAGAAGCAAACAACGCCCTGACAGACTGCACAAAGATACGCATTTTCCCTGACAGGAACGACAACCTACTGTAAACATGGGAGCGTACATTCTGCATAGAAAACACGGTGAAGCGGGGTGAGTTCATCACTTTTTATATATCTTTGCAGCGATTAAGCTGTATCCGGCAACATCCCGGACAGGAAGGCTGCCCCGCATAAAAATCCTGTCAGGGCAACAACGAACAAGATGGAAGAAGAAAGAAAACCCCTGCTGGGGATGACGTCAGACGAACTGAAGACTGTAGCCAGGTCGCTTGGAATGCCCGCTTTCACGAGCGGACAAATGGCAGAGTGGCTCTACGGACACCACGTGAGGTCGGTCGACGAGATGACGAATCTGTCGAAGGTCAACCGCGGGAAGCTGGCGCAGCATTATACGATAGGATGCAGAGAGCCGGTTGAGGCGCAACACTCGGTTGACGGAACGGTGAAGTATCTCTTCCCGACCTCCGGCGGTAAGTTTGTCGAGACCGTCTATATCCCCGACGGCGACCGCGCCACGCTCTGCGTTTCGTCACAGGTGGGATGCAGGATGAGCTGCCTCTTCTGTCAGACCGGCAAGCAGGGCTTCGAGGGAAACCTTAACGCGGCCGACATTCTCAACCAAATACACTCTTTACCCGAATGCGACCGACTGACAAATATTGTCTTCATGGGGCAGGGCGAACCAATGGACAATCTCGACAACGTTCTGCGCGCCACGGAGATTATGACAGCGCAATACGGCTACGCCTGGTCGCCCAAACGAATAACGGTAAGCAGCGTCGGTATGAGGCAGAAGCTGAAGCGATTCCTCGAAGAGAGCGAATGCCATGTTGCCGTCAGTCTGCACTCCGCCATCCGCGAGCAACGGGCACAATTGATGCCTGCCGAGCGGGGAATGGGCATTGAGGAGGTCGTAGAACTGTTGCGGAACTACGATTTCTCCCATCAGCGGCGTCTCTCGTTCGAATATATCGTCTTCGGTGGCGTGAACGACTCTATGACCCACGCTAGAGAGATAGTGAGGCTGCTGAAAGGACTTGACTGCCGCATCAATCTCATCCGCTTCCACCAAATACCGGACGTGCCGCTTCGAGGAGCCGATGACAAGAAAATGGAAGCTTTCCGCGACTATCTGACCGCCCACGGTATATTCACCACCATACGAGCCAGTCGAGGACAGGATATCTACGCCGCCTGTGGACTGCTCTCAACAGCAAGGAAGACAAACCATGACAAGGCGTAGATTCTTCTCCTCACTACTACTCCCGGCGATGCTGATTATCACGATATGGACAGCCTGCAGGCAGGGCAACACGCTCCCTGACAGCAGCGGACATCCCTATGAGGTACTGATAGCAGGCGATGGCAGTAGTCTACTTGATTCACTCCTCTCCCTCCCTATGCCGGGACTGCCACATAACGAACCTCTGATGGAGGTTTCAATGACTAAAGGAAAAGGATTGGACGGTGTGGAACGGTTGGCAAGAAACATCGTGGAGGTAGACATCAATCTACGGAAATACAAGACGACCACCCTGCAAAATCGGCAAAACGTGTACGCAATGCCACAGACAATTGTCCGCATCACCGCACCGTCGGTAGCCCACCTGCGTCAGTTCTTGTCAGCAAGTGGCAGCCGACTGATCGGCTTTCTCGTCAGGACGGAACTAAGTCGGGCACAAGGCTTGTTGGAGCGGAATCACAACAAAGAGGCCATCTTGAAGATGAAACGAATGTTCGGCATGTCGATGCTTGTCCCTTCCGACATGACTGCAAGCAAGCAAAGCCGCGACTTCCTTTGGCTTTCCAACAATGCCAGCACTGGCATGGCGAGCTTCTGCCTCTACTATGTCTATAAAGGGAAGGAATTCCGGCAACAGCGCGACAGTGTGATGCGACGGAACATTCCCGGTGAAAAGTCCGGCATGTACATGATGACGGCTGTGGTGGCAAGACGCGAAGTCAATCCCGGACGCTCCACGACCATCCGCGGGCTGTGGGAGATGCGAAACGACGACATGGGCGGCCCATTCATTGCCTATCTGCCTGAAAGGCTCGCACGCGGCAACCGACAGCTGGTCGCAGAAACATTCCTGTTTGCACCCGAAAGTAGGAAGCGTAATCTGCTTCGGCGCATGGAGGCCGCCCTTTACACCATACATCAATAACACGTAATAATCCGGACAGAATCCTGTCCGCTCAACATAAAAACCATCCGCAATGAACAAAAATAGAAAAATTCGCTTAGCCATCACACAAGGCGACACCAACGGCATCGGATATGAACTTATCTTCAAGGCTTTTGCCGAACCGGAGATGCTCGAACTCTGCACGCCCATCGTATATGGCTCGCCTAAGATCGCGACTTACCACCGCAATATGCTTGGTATAGAAGCCAGTTTTACTATCATCTCCAACGCTTCCGAAGTGCAGGATGGGCGAGTCAACCTGCTACCGGTATTCGATGAAGAAATCAAGGTCGACCTCGGGCATCCCACCGAAGAGTCAGGCGAGGCGGGGCTGAAAGCCATCGACCGCGCTTTGGCCAACTATCGCGAAGATGCCTATGACGTGCTGGTTACGGCTCCGATGGACAATAACGAACAGTTCCACTTCAGCGGACAGAGCCGATATATCGAGGATCATCTAGAAGTTGAGGAACAAGGGCTGTCGATTTTGGTCAACGAACAGATGCGCATTGCTCTCGCAACCCGTAACCTTCCGCTAAGACAAGTGGTGGAATCGGTTACAACCAAGAGTGTAAAGGAGAAAGCGACAGCCCTGTTCAATTCGCTGCGCCGCGACTTCCGCATCTCCAGTCCGCGCATTGCGGTGCTTGCCCTCAACCCCAAAGCTGGCGACAACGGCCTGCTGGGGTCGGAAGAACAGGAGATTATTCTTCCGGCTATAGAGGAGCTGGCCGATAAGGGCATTCAGGCTTTCGGCCCGTATGCTACCGACAAGTTCTTCGGCGATTGGTCTTCTGAACATTTCGATGGTATGCTGGCCATGTATTATGATCAAGGTTTGACTCCGTTCCGTTCGTTCTCCTGCAATGACGGTGTCAACTATTTGGCCGGCTTGCCACTTGTCCGCACTGCGCCCGAGTTGTCGGCAGGTTTTGACATAGCCGGCAAGGGCATTGCCAACGAGCAGCCTTTCCGTCATGCCATCTATCTTGCCATTGATATTTTCCGCAATCGGAAAGAATATGACGAACCGATGGCGAACCCGTTGGCCAAGCTCTACAAAGAGAAGCGGGACGAAAGCGACAAAGCGCGCTTTACTGTTTCGAAGAAGCACGACGACCACGTGTCTATTCGGAACAGCCACCACGAAGAAAAGTCATGAACAAGAAATACCAAAACGCCTTTTTCCTTTTCGGCATCGTCGTGCTCGTCGTCATGGTTACGCAGCTCGACTTTACCAAAGTATGGTGGGGATTGCTACATGCGGGTTACTGGTTCTTTGCCGTCGTCGCGCTTTGGGCATTCCTCTACATCATCAACACGGCTTCGTGGTACATCATCATCCGTAGCCAGGAGAAGCCGGAAGAAACAGAACGGGAGCGGATACCGTTTTGGTGGCTGTACAAGATATCTGTGTCGGGATTCGCCCTCAACTATGCCACACCCGGCGGACTGATGGGCGGGGAGCCTTACCGCATTATGGAACTGGCACCCAGGATCGGTACCGAGCGTGCTACCTCATCGGTATTGCTCTTCGTGATGACCCATATATTCAGTCATTTTTGGTTTTGGCTACTGTCGTGCGGTCTCTTCATGTTCACTCGTCCTGTCAATCTCTTTACTGGTGCACTGCTCTCACTAGCCAGTGCGTTCTGCCTGGCAGCCATATGGTTTTTCCTTTCGGGTTACAGGAAAGGGCTTGCCGTCCGTGCAATGAATATCCTGCGCCATATACCCGGTATTCGGAAGTGGGCGCGGGAGTATATCGAGACACATGCCGGGCAACTGAACAAGATCGATCAACAGATTGCCGCCCTGCACAACCAAAAACCCGGGACATTCCTGACAGTTGTCCTACTTGAACTGTCCTGCCGTGTGTGCAGCGCGCTGGAGGTTTTCTTCATTCTGCTCGTTCTTTTTCCCACCGTCAACTATATCGACTGCATCCTCGTCATAGCCTTTACCACGCTCTTCGCCAACATGCTCTTCTTCATGCCCCTGCAGCTGGGCGGGCGCGAAGGTGGATTTTGGATGTCGGTCTCATCCTTGGGACTCACAGCAAGTGCCGGTATCTTCGTCGCACTCATTGTCCGCATCCGCGAACTGATATGGACTGCCATCGGGCTGCTGCTTATCAAGTTGGAAAAGCGCAGAGATTAGCACCGGTGTCATCCGTATGTATATTGCTGTTCCTAAGGAGATCCTTTCTCCCTCGTTGAAATCCTATCGAAGTTTTTAGCCCAGGAACAGTCTCGTCCATTCTCTGAAACGGACAATGCCTTCTTCGCCAAATTTTTTCAAGCTGCGTTCTGCCTGAGCGACGGTTTTCTCACGGTCAAGCTGGGTTTTGGAGAAAAATTTGTCGGCATAGCAGATAAGCTTCTCCTCTATTGTTTCGGGCAGGAAGTCTTGATGCGGCAGAGGAAGTCGCTCACTTATAATCTGCTGTCGGGTCAGTCCTGCGCCGGTATGCCGTTCGCAGACTCGTGCATGTCGCAGATAGCCTTCTGCCCGAAGCATCTCTGCGCCGATTCGTCCGTGGCAGATGTAGGGTTCACTGCCTAGACAATAGATGGCCGGCGCATCGCATCGCACAATTCCGATGTCATGCAGCATGGCTGCCTCTTCCACGAAACGGCGGTCGATGTGCAGGTCCGGACGGTGGTCGAGAATAGACAACGCCTTATCGGCAACGCTGCGGCTGTGAACCAGCAGGATATGACGAAGTTCATTCTCGTCGGGGTAGTAGCTGTCAATGATTCTCCAATAATCCATTGTGTATAGTTTTGTTTTCAATCGCTCTGCCGGGCAAGACGAGTTAATGTTCCGTCAGGCGAGTAAATCGTCTAGACCTATCCAAATCCTTTCCAATCGTTTTGTCCTCCTCTTTCACGGCCGCCTTGAGTGCCTCTACTGCCGCTTTCACGTGAAGGATGATGTCCACCG
>CAUVFB010000114.1:0-5509 GCA_963551095.1 uncultured Prevotella sp.
AGGGCGGCAGCAACACATTGTCGGGTACTGAGAAACTTAATCCCATTGCCTGTCCTGGCTCGTGATAGGGATCTTGACCGATAATGACAACCTTTACTCTATCGAACGGGCAGAGGCGGAAAGCATTGAAGATGAGTCGCCCCGGCGGATAGCAGGGATATAGGCTGTATTCCTGCTTCACGACGGCAGTGAGCCGGCAGAAATAAGGTTTCTCAAATTCTGCTTGTAAATGCTCTTTCCATGTGGGTTCGATGTCTACATTCATGCGTATCGCGTATCGTATTCCGAAGGAATGTTACTTGTCTTCTATCAGATTTTCGCCCGTCATGTCGGCAGGCTGCTCCAATCCCATAATGTGGAGGATGGATGGGGCTACATCGGCCAAGCGGCCGTTCCTGACATGTGCTGAATTATTGTCGGTAACGTAGATGAAAGGCACGGGATTCAGTGAGTGGGCTGTGTTGGGCGTGCCGTCGGGATTGATAGCATTGTCTGCATTTCCGTGGTCGGCAATGATAATGGCCTCGTAATCGCTTGCCTTTGCGGTCTCAATGACTTCTCGGACACACTGGTCGATCGCCCATACGGCCTTGGCAATAGCATGGTATACGCCCGTGTGTCCGACCATATCGCCATTGGCGAAGTTAACGACGATGAAGTCATACTCCTGTGTTTTGATGGCACCCACGAGCTTATCCTTTACCTCGTAAGCACTCATCTCCGGCTGGAGGTCGTAGGTTGCTACTTTCGGCGAGGCTACCAGGATGCGGTCTTCGCCATCGAAAGGCTGTTCGCGACCACCGTTGAAGAAGAAAGTAACGTGTGCGTATTTCTCTGTCTCGGCGGTATGGAGCTGCCGTTTGCCCATTCGGCTCAGGTATTCGCCCAGCGTATCCGGCACGTTCTCCTTGGGGAAGAGTACATGCACGCCCTCAAACTTGGCGTCGTATGGTGTCATGCAGTAATACTGCAGGTCTTTGACAGTGTGCATTCCCTGCTCGGGCATATCCTGTTGGGTGAGCACCTGGGTCAGTTCTTTGGCTCGATCGTTGCGGAAGTTGATGAAGATGACCACGTCGCCCTCCTGTATCGTTCCATCGACCGTTGAATTATTGATGGGTTTGATGAATTCATCGGTAACGTCATCAGCATAGCTTTCTTCGATGGCTTTCACCATATTGTCGGCCTGCTTACCCTTGCCTTCGACGAGAAGGTCGTATGCTTCCTTGATGCGGTTCCATCGCTTGTCGCGATCCATGGCGTAGAAGCGTCCGATAACCGATGCTACATGCGCGCCATTCTCGCTGCATGCTTTTTCGATATCGGCTACGAAGCCGGCTCCGCTTTTCGGGTCGGTGTCGCGTCCGTCCATGAAGCAATGCACGTATACGTCTTTCAGACCGTATTCCTTGCCAATCTCAATGAGTTTGAAGAGGTGGTTGAGTGAGGAGTGCACGCCTCCCGTAGAGGTCAGTCCCATCAGATGGAGCCGCTTACCCGTCTTCTTTGCATAGCTGTAGGCAGCAACAATCTGCTCGTTTTTGAGTATATCGCCCGTCTCGCAGGCCTTATTGATCTTCACCAAATCCTGATATACCACACGTCCGGCACCGATGTTGAGGTGTCCTACCTCAGAGTTTCCCATCTGTCCGTCGGGCAGTCCGACATTCTCGCCCGAAGCCTCAAGCTGCGAATGTGCCGAAACGGCGTAGAGATAGTCCAAATACGGAGTCGGTGTATTGTAGATTACGTCGCCTTTACCATGCTTTCCGATTCCCCAACCGTCGAGAATCATTAATAGAGCTTTCTTTGCCATAATATTTAATTCTGTTGTTAGTATGTTGATGTACAATCTTTTTGCAAAGGTATGTATTTTCCACCTACCAACCAAGCACGTATATAAATAATTGCCTGACTCTCTTTGCCCCTGCGCGCTTGGGAACCAACTCCGTACAGTTGGTATTGCCCTATGGAATCCCGATCATATATCTGTAGATGGTCGGTAATTTATTAAAATATATGACTTATTGTATAGGTCGAGCCTATAAATTATAAACGGCTTTATAATCAATTATAATTGGCTTTATAATTAGTTATAAACGACTTTATAATCAATTATAAACAGCTTTATAATTAGTTATACAAACGAATACAAAAAGTTCTTTCCTATAGGGAGGGGAGTGATGATCGGACGGGAATCGGGTTGTAGGTCGTGCGGCTGTTTGGCTCGTTGGAGCTGCTCCGGACGCGAGATACTCAACCACAAATAAAGACAGCATTCTGATATGCTGTCTTACAGAGGGGTGGCAGAAAAGGCGTAGGTTATTCTTTCGTTTTGGGCGAAAGTATCTCGCGATACTCATCAGGCTTGCCGAGCAGTTCGACGGCCTTCTTCCATTGTTTGTCGAACTGTAAACTGTTCTCCAACGCACCACGCTGGTAGTAGTAGGCCGTGATGAGGTCGGAGGTGAGTACCTGTTTCAGTGTCTGTTTGTTATATTCCAAGTCCTTTGCCAGGTTGTGGCTGAGTTTCTTCTCCAATGCTTCGAACTCTGTCTGTGCGTCGTCGTAATAGCCTTCAAACTTTGCCAACTTCACGAGGGTTCCCATTAGTTTTCTGCTTTCACGGTCGTACTTGAATCCACTCTTCAATACAGCCTGCTTGAAGTCGTCGTAGTCGGCATCTGATAGGAGGAAGTTCCGGGCAGGTGCGATGGTCGGATGGTTCTTGATATACTTCAGTTCCCAGTTGAACATCACCTCTGTAGAGTCTCTGCCCGTTGAGGCAAGATAGTAGGCGATGTTCGGCAGCGAGTCGGGCTGTACTTCCAGGTCGGGCTTGATGCCTCCTCCGTCGCGCACCTCGCGTCCTGCTGCGGTATGGAACAGCTTGGTCAGCGAGTCGGGCACGTGTTCCATATATCCTCCCCGCGTATGTTTGTAGTTGATGGCCTGTATGCATCGCCCGCTGGGAATGTAGTATCTGGCCGTTGTCAGTTTCAGGTTTCCATTGTAGGGTAGGTCGACTGGAGCCTGCACCAAGCCTTTGCCGTATGTGCGTGTGCCCAGGATGACTGCGCGGTCGAGATCCTGCAGGCTTCCGCTGGTAATCTCGCTGGAGCTGGCCGTCTCTCCGTTTACGAGTACAACGATAGGAATCATGGTGTCGATAGGCTCTACTGTCGTCTTGTACTCGCGGTTGGCACGTGTCAGTTTGCCGATGGTCTTGACAAGCGTAAGCCCTTTCGGCACGAACATATTGACAATATTGATGGCTTCCTGCAGACTTCCGCCACCGTTATTGCGCAGGTCTAACACCAGCGACTGCATTCCCTGACGCTTCATATCGAGGAAGGCGCGGCGCACATCTTTCGAGCAATCGGTCGTGAAGGAGCTGAGATTGAGGTAGCCGATGCCGTTCTCCTGCAACCCATAATAGGGTACTGCCGGCAGCTGGATGACCCGACGGATGAGCTTCAGTTTCATGGTCTTGCCCGTAGAAGGCCGCCGCACCTTTACGATAAGGCTCGTTCCGGCATCTCCCCGCAGCCGACTGCTGACATAGCTGACGTCTTTCCCCACCACCGACGAATCGTTGATAGCAAGGATAATGTCTCCCATCCTCAGTCCGGCTTCGGCTGCCGGCATGTGTTCGTAAGGTTCGTCGATGACCACATTCTTCAATGCGAGGTTGTAACGGATGAGCGATCCGATACCTGCATACTTGCCGGAAATCATCAGATTCAGGTCTTTCACGTTCTCGGCAGGATAGTATACCGTGTAAGGGTCAAGGGAACCGAGCATCGAATTGATACCGTTGCCGATGGTTTCGTTGGCATCCAGTGTGTCGACGTACATCATATCGAGATACTTGTAAATAGCCGTGAACGTCTCAAGATTCTTTGCCACCTTGAAGTTATGGTCTTTGTCGTCTTTCGTTTGTGCTGTAGCAGCAATGGCAAAGCCAAGGAATGCTACTGTAATAGCTGATAATAGTCTTCTCATTTATTCTTCTTGCTTGAGTTGCAAAATTACATCATTGCAGCGGAATACCATCCGAGTTTATTAAAAAAGGTTGCATTATTACCCCTTTCTGTCTGATTTAGCTAATTTTGCCGTGCGCTGCTGCTCCCACAGAAGCCTATATATAAAGGTGGAATATAAACGGAGGAATGTAGGTCGAAGACTGATAAGGAATCGAAAATGACGATGAGAAAGATATTGTTCCTGCTTTTTTGGATGACGGCTACGGGGCTTTGTGCCCAGCAGCCACATTGGGTGGGAACATGGGCGTGTGCTCCCCAGACCGCCGACAAGCGGTATATGCCCTACAACAACAATATGTCCGACCGCTCGGTGCGCCAAATTGTCAAGGTCAGCATCGGCGGGGAAGTTCTCCGACTACAGTTGACCAACATCTTTTCTTCGCAGCCCATTGTCATCCGCAGTGTGTATATCGCCCACAGCACAGACTCTTTCTCCATCCATCGCCTCTCTGCCCGCTACCTTACCTTTGCGGGAAATCGGGCTGTTGCCATCCCCGCCGGGAGGTCAGTCTTTTCCGATGAACTGGCATTCAGGCTCCAACCGCTGGAGCGTGTAGCCATTACCATTAACTATTATGCTGCTCCGACGCACCCAACCGTACATATGGGATCGCGCACCACTTCTTACATCATGCACGGACTGACCACTCCTGCCACCGATTTCCGAAAGGCTTTCCGCGAAGACCACTGGTTTAACATTGCTGCCATTGATGTTTTGGAGAAAGAGGCAGCATCGGTGGCTATCATCGGCAACAGTATTACCGATGGAAAAGCATCTACTACCAACGCGCAGAACCGCTGGCCCGACATGATGTCGGAAATTATCAACAGTGGGAAAACTAAGCTGAAAGCCTTAGGAGTGCTCAATCTCGGTATCGGCAACAACCGTGTGCTAAGCGTAGGCTTGGGAGAGGCAGCGCGGGATCGCTTCGACCGTGATGTATTAGAGCAGAGGGGAGTGCGCGACGTGATAATCTTCGAAGGCATCAATGACCTCGGTACAACCTCGAATCCCGAAGAAACAGCTCGCCGACTCATCGCAGAATATCAACGGATGATTCAGAAAGCACATGTGCGCGGACTGCGGGTGTGGGGCGGAACCATAATGCCTTTCCGTGGATGCAGGGGCTATTATACCGAAGCAAGGGATGCGGCACGCAGGCAGGTGAATACCTGGATTCGATCAACACGCGAGTTGGACGGAGTATTGGACTTCGATGCTCTCATGCGTGCCCCCTTTTCGCCCGACCGACTCCGCCCCGAATGGCAGTGCGGCGACTGGCTCCACCCCAATCCGACGGGATATCGCCAGATGGGCGAGTATGCAGCAAAGATGTTTACAGCCGAGAAGTAACAGCAGGAAGAACATTTTTATGATCCATTTCTTACGGATGCTTTTTCCGTAAGACTTGTTTACAGACTAAGTCCTACACTTATCCCCGCCCCGGATACGCCTGCCCGAT
>CAUVFB010000115.1:0-5498 GCA_963551095.1 uncultured Prevotella sp.
AGATGAATTACACACTTTTAAGGACACTACCGACGCTTGCCGAAGTTCGGCTATTAACACGCCTTAAGTTTTGATGCTTGCCGAAGCTCGGCCATTAACACGTCTTAAGTTTTGACGCTTGCTCAAGTTGTACAAACCTCCCATTGTTCGTCGGGACGTTTGTTGATGTGGAATAAGGTTAAAGGCCGATTGAAGGTAAATGATCGGGTGGGCCGGGGACAGAGCAGCTACAGCAACGGACTGAGCAGCCTTACTACCGACTCCCAAAGTCGGCCGACGAATGAGCGATGCAGTAGGTCGCGCGCCTCCTCAAGGGGGGTGCAGGCTTCAGAGTCGGAAAGAAAGACGGCCTTTACCCGCCGTGCCATATCGCTGTCGTAGAAGAAAGCGTTAGCTTCGAAGTTGTTCTCGAAACTGCGGAAGTCTACATTGAGGGAGCCGATGGAGGCTAAATTGTCGTCGGCAACAAGTAGCTTGGAGTGATTGAAACCCCGTTCATAGAGCAGTACCTTTACTCCGGCGCGTACGGTTTCCATCACGTAGGAACGGGAAGCCCACTCGATAATGCGCGAGTCGCCGTGCCGGGGGATCATCAGCCGCACGTCGACACCTGCAACCGCGGCTGTACGCAGGGCAAAAAGGATGGTGTCGGTAGGTAGGAAGTAAGGGGTCTCGATGTAAACGTACTGCCGGGCACTGGCAAGAATCTTCAGATAGCCTTGCTCTATTTCAGGCCACGTGCCGGTGGGGCTGCTGGTTACGATCTGCACGAGTCCGTCGCTGCCTCCCGACGGAAGCTCGGGGTAATATCTGCGGCTGGTGATGAGCGTACGGTCGGCGTAGAACCAATCTATCAGAAATGCGCGCTGGAGTCCGTAAACGGCCGGTCCTGCAATTCGCACATGGGTGTCGCGCCATGCCGTCCGACCGTTTCCTTTCACGTAACGCCGGGCAATGTTCATTCCGCCGATGAATCCTACTTCGCCATCGACGACGCATATCTTACGGTGGTTGCGGTAGTTGACCTTGCTGGTAAAAATAGGAAAGCGCACGGGCATGAAAGGAAGCACCTCGACACCTCCCTGGCGCATCTGCTCGAAGAACCGGTTTTCGGTTTTCCATGAACCTACGTCGTCATACAGAAGTCGCACCTCGACTCCCTGACGCGCCTTGTCTACCAGTGCGTCGGCTATGAGACGTCCGACAGGGTCGTCTTCTATAATGTAGGAAAGGAGGTGGATGTGCTGTTCGGCCTTGCCTATCTCTTGCAACAGGGCTGGGAAGAATTCATAGCCGGAAGTGTATATTTCCGTCTCGTTGTTCTTGAAAGGGAGTGCCCAGTTCTGGTTGACGAACAGGTCGACGAGTCCTTTGTATTGCTCGGGGATCTGCAGATGATCCTGCTCCACAAACTCCAGCATAGAGCGTTTGGACAGCTGGTCGAGGCTTTTCTGCCAAATGTGCCGGTCTTTCCGTGTTCGCTGTCCGAAGAAGAAGTAGAGAACGATGCCCACCAGCGGCATGAATGCCAACACCAGCACCCATGCCATGGTCTTGGCGGGCTGCCGGTGCTCCATCAGTACGGTAATCATGGCCAGTATGGCTATCACCGTGTAGATGAGAAGGAATATCCAGTGGAAGTAGAGCATACGCGGATGTCAGGATTCAGACTTGTAATGGCTTTTCTTTCACGGCTCGGAATTCACGGCTCGGAATTCAGTATTACGGTCTCCGACTATTCTCCTCCTTTGAGCAGTTTCTGTAGATACTCGAGTTCTTTCTTGGCAAACTCGTTGGAGTTGGGGTCGTCGAGAAGTGTTTTCAGCAGAGTTTCTGCTTCCTTGTAGCGGCCGGTGTCAATAAGGATATAGGCTTTGCGGCGGCGTACAAACGACAGGAAAGCCTGCGTGTTCGGGTCTAAAAGATCCGTCTCTTCCTCTTCGTCGTCTTCCTTGTCGGGCTGTTCCAGCTCGCCGATGATGCTGTCGATGTAGGGCAGTGCGCGGAAATCATCCATGTTGCAGAGGCAATTGATGTATTCCTCGGCGTAGGAAATGCGGTTAAGCCCCACCGTCAGCGAAAGATAGTAGTGGGCGCGCTCCGGCTCGCCCAGCTCGTTGTAGCAGAAGCCTATCATATAGCACACTTCAAAGAAGTCTTCGTGCGCCTCGCTGTTGAGGAAAGTGAAGTTGGAACGGTAGTCGCGGAAAGCATTCTCCAGCCAGAACAGAGCCTCGTAGTAGCGTTTCTGCTGATAGAGGCGGCGTCCGCGGAAGATGTCGTAGGCGGTATTTCGCACGACAACGCTCGAGATGAGCTGCTCTTCGTCGGTCAATTCCTTGAAACGTCTCTCTGCCATCTTTGCCTTGGCTTCTTTCCATATGTACAGGAATTCGTCCTTGCGCTGCTTGTCGGGCTTCAGGTCGTATCCGACGATGACCGAACATGCCGATGGGTGGGCTTCCTTTGAAGTCATCTGATGGTTTTTCGATACGGCTTGAGGCAGCAGCATGGCTGATATGCGGTAGTACAGCATGTCCTCGCCGCCTTGCGCCTGCTGGAGACGGAAAGTCATGTAGCGACGCACATCGGGTTCTGACGGCAGGAAGAAAGTGAGGTTGAGCGTTGCGCTGTTGTGGATGAACGCCTGATTGTCTATCAACAGGGATGAGAAGTTGAAGTCGCGGATATCTTCACGCACGTCAATGACAGTCAGTCGGTCGGTAATTACTTCCAGTTGCGATGGTATGAAGCCTTTCATTCCGAAGGCTGTGTCCATCCACTGTGCCAATATTGCCGGCTGGGTTGGATTGCTCCGCCAGTTGGGGGCGATACCTTGATGGGTGAGTTCCTGCTCACGGATGAGGTAAAGCTCGCGCGACAGTTGCGAGCTGAGCTGCTCGGGATCTTTGTTATCGGTCTTGTCCAGCTCTTCTTCCATCTCCTTCATCTTGCGGATGAACACGTTCTGCCAGCCGAACAGGTCGGTCATGGCGGTTGAGAGAATCTCTTGTCCCCGGTTTTCGTCCAGCAGCAGATTCATCATCAGATGGATGTCGACAATTGCCGTCTCGTCATTGACGGAATAGCAGAAGCGCGGACCATCGGAACTCAGGTTGAATTGGTTGCACAGATTGCGTATGCCGTTCAGGTTGACGAGCTTTGTCTCGGCAACGTAGAGAAAGGAAAGGAGGATGTAGTGGGAGGAACTCTGTATGTGAATGTTGAAGTGTCCGCCTTGGAAGTCGAACCTGACGACGTGGTCGTCCTTCTCTTTCTGCCATTCTCCTTGGCAGTTGAGGGCATTGAGGGCGCGGACGACCAGCCGCCGGTTGGCAGTGGCATCCATTTCGGAGAACTGTGCTCCGACTCCCAATAGTTTCTTCAGTCTGTTTATCATACCACAATGTCGTTACCAAGTTTTCGTGCCAGGGCGTTGCGTACGTCCTGTAGTTTTTTCACCTCTCCCATCAGTTGTAGCATTCTTGTCGGGTCGCTCTCCTGTTTGAGCTGTGTTTTCAGTTCGTTCAGGTGATGCCCGATATAATCAAGCCGGAAATCGAGAATGAGATGAATGATGCGGTCGTGCAGCCGCAGGTCGTTGTCTTTCACCCGGAGGCTCTCTGAGAGTTGGAACTGCTCTACGCTCAGCTTCACGGCAACGGTTGAGATTTGTATGTCGGGGTGGTGGGTGAAGTATTCCTCGGCCTTGAAGTCGGCATCTCCGCTGTGCTCTACGGCCTCAGAGAGTATTTGGTTGTAGACGGGATTGGAAAAGGAAAGCTGATCCAGCCCGAGGTCGTAGGCAATATACTGGGCAACGTTGAGGCTGATGGTCTCGCCCGTTGCTTCGTCCTGTACGTCATGGATGATTGTCTTTTCGCCGTCGCGTATAATTGCCTGCACGAGCATAGTCTCAACCCGCGAGGCCTGCTGCAGGGGAGTGGCCGGGCGGAGCGGTTCGGCCTGCGGCTGTGCTGCCTGAATGCGCTGCTGTTCCTTGCTTTCTTGCTCACGGCTGGAGTGTATCAGGCGATTCATCTGTGCCATCAGCGTTGCTTCAGGCACTCCCGTCCGGTTGGCACACTCGCGCAGGTAGGTGTCTCTCAGAATCGGGTCTTTGATGACCGCAACGCTCTCAACGATGGAGTTGATGGCATCCGACCGCTTCTTGGGATCGCTGACACCTTTGAGGAGAAGGTTGATTTTGAAGACGATGAAGTCGGTCTGATGGTCTTCTATGTACTGGCGGAAGTCCTGTGCCGAATAGCTGCGTGAAAATTCGTCAGGGTCTTTGCCGTCGGGGAGCAGCAGAATCTTCACGTTCATTCCCTCGGCGAGCAGCATGTCGGTACCCCGAAGTGCAGCGTGCTGTCCGGCAGCGTCGCCGTCGTAAAGCAGGACAATGTTAGAGGTGAACCGGCGGAGCAGCTTTATCTGATAAACGGAGAGAGCCGTTCCGCTGTTTGCCACCACGTTCTCGATGCCACACTGGTGCATTGCCACCACGTCGGTGTATCCTTCGACCATGTAGACGAGGTCGAGCTTGGCGATCGCTTTCTTTGCCTGATAGATGCCGTAGAGTTCCCGCTCCTTGTGGTAGATCCCGCTGTCGGGCGAATTGATATATTTCTGGCTGACACCTTTTGTCCGCGAGTCGAGCAGACGGCCTCCGAAAGCGGTAACCTTTCCGCTGACGCTTATCCAGGGAAAGAGTACGCGCCCGTTGAAACGGTCAATTAATTCGCCGTTGTCGCGTTCGAAGCAAAGCCCGGTTCTGATGAGGAACTCTTTCCGGTAGCCTGCTTTCAAAGCAGCGTCGGCAAAAGCGTGCTGCGAGGAGAGACAAAACCCGAGACGGAACTTGCGGATAATATCGTCGCGGAAGCCGCGGCTGCGGAAGTACTGCATGCCGATGGCAACGCCGTCAACATCGTTGTGCAGTATATCTTCGAAATATCCGGCTGCCCACTCGTTGACGAGGAACATTGACTCGCGCTCGCTTTCCTGTTGTCTTTCCTCCGCTGACAGTTCGCGCTCTCTTATCTCAATGTGATATTTGTTGGCAAGCCACCGCAAGGCCTCCGGATAGGTCATCTGTTCGTGCTCCATTATAAACCCGACCACGTTGCCCGCCTTCCCACACGAGAAACATTTGTATACTCCGCGCGCCGGACTGACCGAGAACGAAGGCGTGCGATCGTCGTGGAACGGGCACAGCCCCTTATAGCTTGCTCCCGTCTTGCGGAGTGAAACGAACTCGGAAATGACCTCGACGATGTTCGCCGCATCCATTATCTTGTCTACTGTTGGCCTGTCTATCATCTTGCGACAAAGATACCATAAACGAATGAGAGTAACAAAGACTATTGGTGGAAGTTTCTGTTATATTCCGCTCAAATGGCCCATGCCGGATATGGGGGTATATCCATTATCATCCTGACGATAATCCATTATCACGCTGATGATAATCCATTATCATGCTGATGATAATCCAG
>CAUVFB010000116.1:0-5471 GCA_963551095.1 uncultured Prevotella sp.
CACGTGAGTATTGCAACCTTCATGGTCTGTGGAGAAGCAAATAGTCTTTGTCGGTACCCCCACAACTCAACAACAAGGGCACACTCTTCTATGTGTGCTCTTGTTGCGTTATTATCCTGTCGGAACCATCAGTAGTTATGGCCGTATACGAACGCTCTTGTAATCATCAACGCAATGTCAGTTGATCATACTGCAAGCCATTATGCACTCAAAAGCGAATACACCGGTCATTGCTGATGAACATCGGCTTACAAAAATAGGAGATACGCACTTATGCCAAGTACATACCTCCTATTCTGTTATCTGTAAAGCGACTTACTTGATAGTAATCGTTACAGGTTTATCTGCCATCATTGCAAGATACATAGTGTAAGGACTGTCTTTAGCCCCTTCGCCCTTTATGATGTAAGCTTTTTTGTGCTTGCCCGATTCGTCCTTTCTTATCGTACACCAGCCATTAATAGATATCTTATAGAATTCACCATTCTTGTATTCTATATTTCCTATTGTCTTCTTACCATCTTTTATTTCTTTCAGACCATCCTTGGCAACTATTTTCGCCACCTTGACATTGTTTTTCTCTAACAAGAATTCATAAATAGAGAAGTCTTGGTTTAGGAAAGAATACAACGTATCTTCGCCGACGGTTTCGGAAACTGCAAATACGTCTTTATTTGGGCAAGGATATCCTCTTTCAATATATCTATTACAAGATGCAAAACCGATAAGCAGCAATGCAAAAGCAATTGCCTTGAAACTTGTTTTTAATGTATTCATATTATGATTTTTATAATTTAATATTGCAAATATATATATATTATTTCATGCGAGACTATAAGCAGAAAAGAATTTGTGCTTTATTAACAATGAGTGATGTGGCTTATCAGCGGAGTTGTCTGTGTGGAAGAGATTATATTTCGTTGGTTTCGCGCTGCACATTGGGTTTGTATGGGAGGGAACAAACCCTGTTGCCGAGTTCAAGATTGCTGTTAGAAAGTCGCATCTCCAAGGGGTTCATTCCCAGTGGTTTATATTTCTCTTTTCAAACAAGCCTTGTTCGCTGCTGAGCGAGCCTTGTTTGCGTATTAAACAAGCCTTGTTGAGTGATCCGACAAGGCTCGTTGGGAATCAGTTTTTCTTTTGTCGGGTGGGGTAGAGGTGGAAGGGCTCTGTGGGGGAATGCCGTTAAAGTATGGAGATTGGTTCCTATATGCTATCCAACTTGATACAGTCATACCCTCTGCCGGCTCTGAATAGCTGTATATCCAGGCTCTGAATGACGGGGAACTCTGCCTGTATCTCATCTGAAAGGACGGACAGAGCCTATTCTAAATTTCTTTCATGGCAGACAAAGTAAATGATTAAATTGGAAATATTGCCATGAAAACTGTACAAATGAGCCTTTTATGCACATGAAAGAGCATAACGGGCGTGTGGCGACCCGTTATGCTCTTAGCGTTTAGTAGTCTATTGAGTAGGCAGAGCGTCTACTTGATTCGTTCTTCAATCCACTTGCGTGCATTGACAAAGGCTTCCATCCATGGCGTAACCTCATCGTTGCGGCGGTCAGCGGGATAGTATGCCTGCTGCCAAGGGAAGATGGAACGCTCCAAATGAGGCATCATGGCAAGATGACGACCGTCTGCCGAACAGATGCCGGCAACGTTGTAGGCAGAGCCGTTGGGGTTGCCCGGATACTCGGCGTAGTTGTATTTTGCCACGATATGGTAGTGGTCTTCCGGTTCCGGCAGGTAGAACTTGCCTTCGCCGTGGGCTACCCATATACCAAGTTTGCTGTTGCTGAACGAGCCGAACATTACGCTGTCGTTCTGAGGAATGGTAACGCTGAGGAAAGCACTCTCGAATTTCTGGCTGACGTTGTGGGTCAGATGAGTCTGATGGGCATGCTCGGGGTTGATAAGGTTTAGTTCTGCCATCAACTGACAGCCGTTGCAGATGCCCAACGACAGCGTGTCCTTGCGTGCATAGAAGCGATCGAGTGCCTGTTTTGCTTTGGGATTGTAGAGGAAAGCACCTGCCCAGCCCTTGGCAGAACCGAGTACATCGGAGTTGGAGAAGCCTCCGCAGAAGACAATCATATTGACTTCCTCGAGCGTTTCGCGCCCCGTGATAAGGTCGGTCATCGTTACATCCTTCACCTCGAAGCCTGCCAAATACAAACTGTAAGCCATTTCGCGTTCGCCATTCGTACCCTTTTCGCGGATAATAGCGGCCTTGGGTGTTGTGTGCCGGATTTTGTTGGCTGATGATTTCCAACGGTCGGGATTTAGTCCATACTGTTGAAGTGTGCCCGTAAAACCGCTGTTGAACTTCATTTCTATCGGTTGCTTCTTGTAATTCCGGTAGCGTTTGCGCGCCATTCCTTTCATACTCTGCTTGCGATCGAGCAGGTAGGATGTCTTATACCACATATCCCGCAGTTCGTCGATGTCGAATTCCTGTTTCCAGTCGCCGTCGGCAACCGTCAGTGTGCGCTTGTCGGGAACCGGATTACCGATGCGCGCAAAGCCAATACAGTTTTCTTCGAGCAGAGCCTTCACTTCTTCGTTATGCTCATCGGCCACCTGAATCACTACACCGGGGTTCTCTGCAAAGAGTTTCTTGATGGTATCGTCGCCCTTGATGTCGTGCAGGTTGATGCGCAGACCGCCGTTCGTATTGGCAAAGGTCATTTCCAGCAATGTCGTGATGAGTCCGCCGGCAGAGATATCGTGTCCGGCGAGAATCCAACCCCGGTTGATCATTTCCTGAACAGCGTCGAAACAGTCGCAGAAGTACTGTGGATTCTTTACTGTTGGTACGTCGCTGCCCACCTTACCCAGGCTTTGTGCGAAGGCAGAACCGCCGAGTCGCTGCTCGTCGAAACTGAAGTCGATATGGTAGAGGCGGGTGTTCCTGTCGTTGACAAGTACGGGGGAAACAACTTTGCGTATGTCACTGACCTCGCCGCCACTCGTTACGATGACTGTTCCCGGCGAGATAATCTTTTCGCCGTTGGGATATTGCTGGCTCAACGAGAGCGAGTCCTTGCCTGTAGGTACATTCACGCCGATAGCACAACAGAAGTCTGACAATGCTTTTACTGCACTGTAGAGCCGTGCATCCTCACCCTTTTGCGAGCGGCAGGGCCACATCCAGTTGGCCGAAAGGCTGAGGCTGTCCATCCCTTCGGCAAGCGGTGCCCATACAATGTTGGTCAGTGATTCGGCAACGGAAAGTATCGACCCCGCCTCCGGAGAAGCCAATCCTACCTGAGGAGCGTGTCCCAATGCGGTGGCAATGCCTTTATGGCCACGGTAATCAAGGGCAACGACACCACAATCGGACAATGGCAGCTGAATTTCTCCCTGACATTGCTGGCGCGCTACCTTACCTGTAACGGAGCGGTCGACCTTGTTGGTCAGCCAATCCTTGCAGGCTACAGCCTCCAGTTGGAGCATCCGGTTGAGGTATTCTTCTACCTTGTCTATACTATAGGAAACGTTCTCATAGTTGCGCACGACCGTTTCGTCTTTCATTACGGTCTTGGGCGAATGTCCGAACATCTGTGCCACGTCGAGATCGAAGGGTTTTATGCCGTCGCCCTGTACGAAAGAGAAGTGTGCATCGCCCGTTGTTTCGCCCACGACATACATGGGGGCACGCTCGCGCTCGGCTATCCGTTTCACGTGGTCGAGGTGTTTGCCGTTGATAAGCAGTCCCATTCGCTCCTGTGACTCGTTGGCAATGATTTCCTTTGCACTTAAAGTCTTGTCGCCGATGGGCAGCCGGGTCATGTCAATCTCTCCTCCGCAGTCTTCGACCAGTTCACTCAGACAGTTCAAATGACCAGCCGAACCATGGTCGTGGATGGACACAACGGGGTTGTTGTCTTCTTCTGTAAGTGCGCGCACAAGGTTGTAGGCACGCTTCTGCATCTCCGGATTGGCGCGTTGTACAGCGTTCAGCTCGATACCATTGGAGTATCGGCCTGTATCGACCGATGATACGGAACCGCCACCCAGTCCGATGCGGTAGTTATCGCCTCCGACAACCACGATTTTGTTTCCTTTCTCGGGCAGTTTCTTCAGGCAATCGCGTCGGGTGCCATATCCTACGCCGCCGGCAAGCATAATGACCTTGTCGTAGGCATACTTTTCGCCGTTTTCCTGATGTTCGTAGGTGAGTAGTGAACCCGTGATGAGCGGCTGACCAAACTTGTTTCCGAAGTCGCTTGCGCCGTTGGAAGCCTTGATGAGTATCTGTTCCGGTGTCTGATAGAGCCACTTTCGGACAGGCAGAATATCCTCCCAGTCGCGTAGTGCCGGCGTATTGTCGGCATCATCTTTCAGCCGTGGGTAAGCTGTCATGTACACTGCTGTCCCGGCAATGGGCCATGAGCCGACACCTCCGGCCATGCGGTCGCGTATTTCGCCCCCCGTTCCGGTGGCAGCACCATTGAATGGCTCGACGGTCGTGGGGAAATTGTGTGTCTCGGCTTTCAGGGAGATGACGCTTTCGATGGGCTTTACGCGGAAGAAGTCGGAAGTACTCTGATTCTGCGGGGCGAACTGCTCTATCTCAGGACCTTGCGCGAAGGCCACATTGTCCTTGTAGGCAGAGAGAATCCTGCCCGGACTCTCTCGGGTAGTCTTCTTGATGAGTGCGAAGAGGCTGCTCTTCATCTCCTTTCCGTCAATGATGAACTCGCCGCCGAATATCTTGTGGCGACAGTGCTCTGAGTTGATCTGTGCAAAGCCGAAGATTTCTGAGTCGGTAAGTGGTCGTGTGTTTTCTTTTTCAAACTTATGGAGGTATTCGATCTCTTCGGGTGAGAGGGCGAGCCCCTCCTCTTCGTTGAATTGTTCCAGGTTGTCCACGTGCCGGATTGGCTCCGGTTGGTGGTCGACGGTGAAGATTTCCTGATTCAATCCCTCGTACATACGCTGCAACATGGGGTCATGGTCAGCATCAGCCGACTGCACAGGGAAGTATTCCTCTATACGCAGAATGCCGTCAAGCCCCATATTTTGGGTAATCTCGACGGCATTCGTACTCCAAGGTGTAATCATTTCGCGGCGTGGTCCCACATAAAATCCCGGAAGACATTCGTCGTTGAGTTTCTCTGCGTCGCCATAAAGCCAGCATAGCTTGTTGATTTCGTCCTGATGGGGCTGGTGATTGAACTCGGTTGCAATCACTGTCTTGTTGGAAGTCTTGAAGAAGAGAATCATAGGGCTCTTATAAATTAGGTGAGTAATGTATATATTCTTATGCAAAGATAATGCAAGCGAGTGCAATGAGAACTTGTTCTCTGATTGCCGAGTGCAGCTTATCTTATGCAAAGATAGATGAAATGAGGCAAAGAACAAAATAAAACCTCGACTTTTCAGGCGAAAGACTTACCGCTCTCCGTATTCAAAAAAGCGGGAGGACAGCAAATTCTTCTTTGAAAGCTTGGCAGTTCCGAA
>CAUVFB010000117.1:0-5457 GCA_963551095.1 uncultured Prevotella sp.
TTGTCCGAATAGTACAAACCGCACTACAAAAACACGGAACAAACCTCACGCTCAATGGTTATTCTTTGCAGTTAAAATAACGACGATTGCCTTTCCGTAGGAACGACGATCGTCGTTTAACTTAAAAGGCAATTGCCGTTTAATTTAGAGGTATGGGCGGCGGACATGGGGAAACTTGATACCCATTCAGCAGTACGCGACTAGAAGTTCTTAAGCTTTCTTCAGAAGCTCTTAAACTTCCAATAAAAAGCTCGCGAGCTTTTCCTAATCACTCGCGAGCTTTCTCTAAAAAATAGAACCTCTTTCAGCAGTCCCGGCCGCCTCACTTCCAACTGTTCATTGTCGGTCAGTTGTATATCCGGAGGCTCAGGCTGGTATTACTTCAGTAGTTCTTCTATTTGCTTCTGAATGTGGTCCATCTTCTCTGTCGGCTCAAAGCGAGCCACAACCTGTCCTTTCTTGTTGATGAGAAACTTAGTGAAGTTCCACTTGATGTCTGCATTCTCTTTATAGTGGGGGTCGGCCTCGGAAAGCATCTTGTCGAGAACTGGGAAGAGAGGATGTGTTTCGTCCCATCCGGCGAATCCTTTCTGTTCTTTAAGGAACTTGAAGAGCGGGTCTGCATTCTCGCCGTTTACCTTCACCTTCTTGAAGCGTGGAAAGTCGGTGCCAAAGTTGAGTTTACAGAACTCGTGAATGCTCTCATCGGTGCCGGGAGCCTGCTGTCCGAACTGATTGCAGGGGAAGTCGAGAATCTCAAAACCTTGTGAGTGATATTTCCTGTAAATAGCTTCCAATTCGCCATAGGTGGGCGTAAAGCCACACTTGGTTGCCGTGTTTACAATGAGCAGCACCTCGTTGGCATACTCTTTCAGTGAAACGCTCTTACCTTTTCTGTCTTTGACGGAGAATTCGTAAACTGTCTTCATTTCTTGTTGTTAGATTCTGTTTTTAATTGTTCTAAGTTTCTTAGTAGTGCATGCAAATGTACGATTTTATTTCTACAAGCACTTCGATATTCTATTAAAAGTCTTTAAGGTCTTGCCCCGACTTCCTCCTGATAGGGAAATCCCTATGTACAAATAGTGATAACAGCCCACAGCTGGATCCAGTAGGCGGCTATCTTTGCATCTGTCAACAAGATTCATCAACCAAATATTCACGAAAATGAAAAAGATAGCAAACTATTTGATGGCAATTGCCCTCTGCGCAATGCCATTGGCATTTACAAGCTGCGACGACGATGACAACTGGGGCGGCATACGCTACGAAATCAACATCGATCAGGCAGTCTCCAACTATTTCAATCGCTTTGGTGCATTCGGAACAAGCGAGTCGGAAACCTACAGCTGGTTCTACTCCTGTTACCCCGATGCCTACGACAGTGAATACCGGTCGTTCGTGGCAACCCTCAGTAAGTACGTTCTCAACATCAACGACGTGCTGAATGCCTATTTCGACAACAAGAACGGCTTCGGAACTTTCGGCACCGACAAGCCAACAGCGTGGAAATGGTTCTTCGACAACTGCAACTATGCCATCGAAAGCGACTTTTTCTACTTTTGGCAGGAAGCAGCCAAGGACATTCAGAAATCGAAAGTACAGATGGCAGGCATCCTATCGGCAGCGGCATGGAGAGGCAGTCTCACGATGCACTACAAGAAGACTTCCATCGACAAAGACTATACAGTCGTAGGATGCACGGAAGAGCTTGACTTCGATCTCGCCGCCACCGGAACGACCCGCGGTCGCGGACAGGAAACAAGGACCGGAAAGGCTGATGGGTCGGCCGACAGCATTGACCGATTCAACTGGGAAATTGATGACTACGGCAACATCATCATCGACTTCGACGACCCCGAAAAAGGTCAGGGACAAGGCATTGAGATGGTCATTTATTACAAGGATCTCGTCAACCTCGACGATGCGACGTTTGTCGGAATCATGACCAGCAACACACAAGGACTGTTCGAATACGACGAATTCCGTCTTTCGCGCGTCTCCTACGCCAAGCCTGTCAGCAGGACAGCCCCGTCGGTCAGCAGAATTTTCAGTGGAAAGAACACATGCTGGCATAAACTGAAACAGAAGAAGACTGTTCCCACACTGAAATCGCCCATACGATAAATCCGGATTACATTTCCGACTAATTTCCGACAAAGAGGGTAGCCCGCACGCGGCTATCCTCTTTTCAGTTCTACACGGAACACACACCCGCCATTGCCGCAGCGGCACTTCTTCTGCGACGGAAATCTATACATGTCTAGCCTATCCGCTGAAAAGAAAATACCGCTTTGATGAAAGGAAAAATATCGCTAACTTTGCATTTCCGTCAGGGGGAATCTTTGCCACCCTACCTGTATAGAAGTCCCTCCCCCGCCAAAGATTAACAAGCCAAGAGAAATGATAGTTTGCATCGCAGAGAAACCCAGCGTAGCTAGAGACATTGCCCGGATCCTCGGAGCAAACCGGCCGTGCAACGGATATATGGAAGGCAATGGGTACCAAGTTACATGGACGTTCGGACATCTGTGCGAACTCAAGGAGCCCAACGACTATTGCGAGAACTGGAAGCGGTGGAGTCTCGGCGCATTGCCGATGATTCCACTGCGATTCGGCATCAAACTCATCGACGACGAGGGTATCAGGAAGCAGTTTGCTGTCATTGAACGGCTCTACCGCTCGGCCGACGAGATTATCAACTGCGGAGATGCGGGACAGGAGGGAGAACTGATACAACGCTGGGTGATGCAAAAGGCCGGCGTGAAATGTCCCGTGAAGCGGCTGTGGATTTCGTCCATGACCGACGAAGCCATCCGCGAAGGCTTTGCCAATCTGAAAGAACAGGAGCAGTATCAGCCACTTTATCTCGCCGGACTCTCGCGAGCTATCGGCGACTGGCTGCTCGGAATGAACGCCACCCGACTCTACACGCTCAAGTATGCCGGCAACGGGTATGGGCGGGACAGACAGATTCTGTCCGTCGGGCGGGTGCAGACCCCTACCCTTGCGCTCATCGTGCAACGACAGAAAGAAATCGACAGCTTCAAACCCGAACCTTATTGGGTGCTTGCCACCATCTACCGCGACACGCAGTTTACGGCTACCCAAGGAAGGTTTATCTCCAAGGAAGAAGGCGAACAAGCTTTCTCTCTCATCAGTGGAAAGCCTTTCGCCGTAACTGCCGTAACGAAGAAGGCAGGCACCGAACGCCCGCCACAGCTCTACGACCTCACTTCGCTGCAGGTCGATTGCAACAACAAGTTCGGCTATTCGGCCGAAATGACGCTCAACACCATCCAGAGTCTGTACGAGCGAAAGTACACCACCTATCCCCGTGTAGACACACAGTATCTCTCGGATGACATCTACCCGAAATGTCCGCAGACGATGAACGGACTCTTCCAGACTACCTTTGCCGGCAAGCGTCCCTACGCCGAATGGGTGAAAGCATTAGGAGGAAAGCCGCTGCCCAAGCCCAAGCGCGTCTTCGATTCGTCGAAAGTTACCGACCACCACGCCATTATTCCCACAGGCATTCCACCAAAGAGCCTGACCGATGCCGAGCGCAACGTATTCGACCTCATTGCCCGCCGCTTCATCGCCGTTTTCTACCCCGACTGCAAGTTTTCTACGACAACGGTATTGGGCAAGGTCGACGAAACAGAGTTCAAAGTCGCAGGCAAGGAGATATTGGAACGGGGCTGGAGAACTATTGTACCGTCCAACTTGTCGGATAAGAAGAACGACGAGACGATGCTCCCCACATTTACCAAAGGCGAGACGGGGTCGCACATCCCCACACTCACCGAGAAACAAACAACTGCTCCCAAACATTACACCGAAGCCTCGCTTCTCCGCGCCATGGAAACGGCCGGCAAGCTCGTCGACGACGAAACGCTGCGGGCTGCCATGAAAGAGAATGGCATCGGCCGTCCGTCTTCGCGTGCCGGAATCATCGAGACACTCTTCAAACGGCATTATATCAGAAAGAAAAGGAAGAATCTCGAAGCCACAGAAACCGGCATAGCCCTCATCGACATTATTCACGAGAAACTCCTCACTTCCGCCGAACTGACGGGTATATGGGAGAAGAAACTCCGCGACATCGAGCATCAGAAGTATGATGCCGGCCAGTTTATCAACGAACTGAAAGCGCAGATCAATGCCATCGTCTGCGATGTTCTTGCCGATAACTCTCACCGGAAGATTGCCTACGAGGAAAAAGCAAAGAATTAAACCACGGGAAAACTTAAGAAAAGGTCAATACCACTTGTATCAAGCTACCCGGCAGACTTGCCCAAACAATGTCCTATGGATTCAGTTTATATAGTAAGAAAGTGTCCAGCCTAATTAGGAAAAAACAATCGTACACCTTAGTCTTTTACGAGTATACGGACGCACACAAAAATGTATACGCTTGGAAATAAATTTGTATACGGTTAGAAAATAATTTGTATACGGTTGGAAAATAATTTGTATACGGTTGGAAATAAACAGGTATGTGGTCAGACCCGAACGGATATACGGCCAGCCGGAATTTTGAACCGTATCAGGCAAACCGGGAAAAGCCTTCAGAGACGTATTTGACAGTACATCCATAGATATTGGGGAGACTATACCCATAGACATTGGGGAGAGACTTACCGCCCGACTCCTTTTCGGTCGACATCCATCAGTTCACGCCAGCCGCCGATGCCGAAACGGACGTAGTTGGCGATAATGCAGCCGAGTTCTGTCTCGGTGAGATCGTCGTGGGTAATGATACACCTGATGACCCCGCTCCACAGGTCGCAGAGAATGCGGAGAAAATGGGGCGATATGTCGGCATTGATGTGCGGATAGAGCTTTTGCATGCGGGCAATGTACTCTTGTCCGTCGTTGTAGTTGGCTTCCAGCAGCTGGTCGAAACAGTCCTCGAGCGACGTGCCGGCAGTCTCGAAGATGAGTAGGCGCAACTCTTTCCGGAAGGGAATGATGAGCGACTCCACCTGCCGGCGCATCATCTCGTAGTAGATGTCGTAGCGGAAGATGTCAAGCGTGGTATAGTTCTCGCTGACATTCTTTTCGCGGTAGTCTCTGAACGCTTTGAAGAGTGGGGCAAGGATGGCCTTGAGCAGGTCGTCCTTGCCTTTGTAGTAATTGTATATATTGCCGACGGCCACCCCGGCCTTTCCGGCTATGATTCTTACTGACGTATGTTTCACGCCGTTCTTCATAAACTCGTCGCGGGCTGCAAGAAGTATCCGCCTGCGTATCTCGTCTTTCTGTGTCTGCATAGCCTATGGCCTTTGGGGGTTGCGTATTTCAGTGCCTACTTGGTGGCAAAGCTGTGGAAGAAGCTCGGATTGCCTTTCACCTGCATGATGGGGCCTGCCACTTCCTTTGTTTGGGGGTTGTAGGTGTAGAATCCGTTGGCTTTCTTGTTTGCGCTGCCGAAGACTATCAAATGCTTGT
>CAUVFB010000118.1:0-5443 GCA_963551095.1 uncultured Prevotella sp.
CGGAAGCGGAACAGATCCTGGAAATGGGTCAACTTGCGCCGCCACATAAAGCCCAAGCCAAACTCACTCAGGCTTCCTTCAAGGTAGTCGTATGCCTCACGCTCATAGTAAAGGCGGAGATATTTCGTCTCTTTCTTGTTGATACGGTATTCGAGCGAGAAGTTGTCGAAGTAGGCACCAGTGTCCTGCGAATAGTTGGAACCGGTGGAGACACGCCCGCCCATACTGATGCGCAGGCGGTTGTCCCACAAGCGTTTTGAGAACTTGAAAGCATAATCGGTATGGAGAGAACCATTGACATCGGCGGCACTCTCCATATTTGCCGTCAAGTCGAGTCCCATAGTGCCCAATGCCTTACCCGTAATATTGTTCACCTGACTTTGCAGGAAACTTGCCAAAGCTCCGTTCATGGCCGTATTTGCACTCGACGTGTTGGCTGCATCAAAATACATTCCCGAAGCCAGCATTGTTACAGCGAGCTTTGAACGTTCCTCCACGCTCTTGGTCTTAAGGGTGTTCTGCATCTCCTGGTCTTCCGGAGCATTGATGATAAACTCTACTCCCGGTTTGGGGAAACGCTTCGACAAAGCAACGCCGCATTGGAAGTCGACAAGTCTTCCGTCGCCATTACTCTCCGAGACGCTTGTCCTTACGCTCTCTGTGGCAGTGATATTAAGGACGGGTTGCATCGGATCGCCGGTGAACTCAAGGTAGCTGCCGTCCTGTATGGTGAACGTCCGCAACGGAATGACCGGCAGAGAGTATTTCATTATGCCATCAGAAATGGTATAACGTCCCCGCAACTGTATGCTGTTGGCCGGGTCGTAGCTAAGGAGCAGGTCGCCACCTCCAAGGAGACTGATATAGTTGGAGTGGTCGGCGTTGAGCGCACAAACGATATGTGCCTGTTCGTCGATGCCGATTGAGAGTCCCATGGAGAAGCCCGTGAGGCTTGGGCGCACCACAATGTCGGGCGTAGAGTCGTTGAGCTGGGTGAAGCTGACAAGGTCTTTAAGTTCTGAATCGGTAGTCAGCGTGCCGTCGCGCATTACGTATGTCATATCCGTGTTACCCAAGACATCGAGCCGTCCCGTCAGTTTCAGCTGGTCGAGAAGTCCGGACATTCGTCCGTCAAAGTCGACAAACGCCTTGCCGTAGACTTCCGAACGGGGATTCTCTTTGGCATCAATGAGCTGGAAGTTGCGTGCCCGCATGCGCACATCCATTTGCATACGGTCGAGACGTGCGAAGTCGAGATAGCCGGCAAGGTTGAGTGGCGAGTCGTTATTGGCATACATCTCGAAGTTCTCAAACTCTATCCGACTGTTCTTGACGAGTACCGGATCGTTGGCAAAGCGCATCTGAACGCCGTATGGAGTGCTGAAAATATAAGAAGAGTCGAGGTATACCTCGCCGTTAATGTCGAGTTGGTTGAGTGGTCCCTCTACCGAGAGTGTTCCTTCGCCATATCCGCGCAGTCCTACAAGCTGGTCGGGTACGAAGCCATTGACATAATCAAGTGGGAAACGCTGCATTTCCAACTTAGCATTGAGCCGTCCCTTGCCCTCACTGCTATAGGTTCCGGTCAGCGTTCCGGCCTCGCGGTCGTCCTGAGTAATGATGGCATCGACATAATGTGTGCCGTCTCCTTTAGGCATATAGACCAGTTGTGTGCCCACATTGCCCATCGGACAGTTCTCGTAAACGAGGTTTCTGATCGTCATATCGCTTGATACGGTTATGTCCTTTGCGGTCTGCACAACATGATAGTCGCCGTTGAGAATTCCTTTCACATTGGGGGCAAAGGGCAGTATGGCAAAGAGCTTGTCTAACTCGAACCGGTTCATGGAGAGAGTAAAGTTCTGGAGCGATGTCGTGTCAGCATCTTCCGTAGAGAGTTGTACGCCTGCACCGTCGTTGGCAAGCAGGCGCATATCAGCAGACAAGCGGCGGTCGCGACCTATATAGACGTAGTTGGAATCGTTGACAGCAAACTCTTTATATCCTAAGATGGCTTTGGCAGAAGTAACTTCTGCCCGTATGCCCTTTTCAACCATTGCCGCCTGCAACGAAAGGGCAACGCCGGGGCGGTTCTGCTGGTCGACAATGGCAAGGTCGGAGCGTATGCCGTGCTCGTAGAGCGTACCACTCAAATAGCCTTTGTAAGGATATTCATTAGTAGAACCGTTCAGTACGGAAATATCGTAGGACAGTTGGTCTGCCCGTGTAGCCAGTTCCATCCGTACACTATCCATCCGAACATTGCCTGGCATTACAAGGGAATCTATCCGAACATTACCATTGATACCCGCAGACGGCGAACTGGCAAGGTTGATATCAGCCAAACCGAAAGCGTAACCCTGCTCGGCAAGAAGATGACTAAACAGGTTTCCACTGCCGCTACGCAATGCAAAGTGTCCTGTGGGAAGATGGCGGCGGAGAGACAATTGGTCGATACGCCGATTGGCAAGCTGTGTCTTGAGATCATTATAAATGCGGAGGCCTGCAGAAAGAGCCGCACGATAGCTGTCGGCAAGGTCGGTATTCAGATGGAAGTCTCCACCATCGACTACGACATGCGTTGTATCGCGACGACTAAGAACGTCTACTGTTATATCGCCAGGAGCATACTCGCGCTCCCGGGTCGCTACGGTAAGTCCGCCTATAAGCCCACGCACTTTCAGGTTGTCTCCTCCATCGGAAGCGAAATCAAGATTGGCGGCGAACCGAGGGGTAAAAGGTTGCTCCGTCATACCGAGCTGATACAGGTCGGCACAGGCTATATGGCCGTCGAATCTCCCATTCATGGCCTTACCTTTCATCGTTGCATCCACATCGAAACTGCCCTCGACAAGTGGAACGATCTCCTTTTCGCGCCATTCGCTAAGGCTAAGATCCCCTATGTGTCCTGTTATATTATATAAGGTGGAGAAGTTGGAGCGGAAGTCAATGTCGGCATCTGCAGAGAGATGATAGCCTTTGTCGGTCGCTTGGAGGGCTTTCATACTGGCATCGGTAAGCCTGCCGCGCAGATGGGAGTCGATGTTCTTGCCGATAACGGTGGCACGGACGTGGAACGAACCAGCAAGGAGTTGCTGTACACCGTGGCGTGTTTCGTTAGCAACACGCAACCGCCGCAACTCACCACTTGCGTAGTGGTGATTCTTCATGTCTGTGTGCACATTCATATCAGCCCACGCCGAGATGACGTAAGGGGCAGACTTCATGCCCAACCGCCGTAAGTCGATACGATGAAACCATCCGCGTAAGCGTCCGTCTGCCAGCTGGTCGGTCAGCCGCCCCGAATAGGTAAAGCTACCACGCAGCATCTGATTGCTACTATTGATACGTGCCTGGATGTTCCCGTGCGTCATGTTTACATTCCCCCGAATGCCATCAAGCACATAATCAGCATACCGGAAACGTTCTATCCGTGCACTCATCTTGAGTTGAGAGCGTGGGCTAAGGATGTTCGTACCTCGCCCGTCGAGGGCAATCTTACCCGTAAAGGGATGCAGCGGCTGCTGTTTCAAGAACTTCCCAAGCTGTAAGGCACGCGCTTCGAGTCGCAGACGATAAGTCTCGGTTGTTGTATCGTAGAAGCCGGAAGCCAGCATGGTTCCTCCCCCTTCGCTCAAGTGCAGGCGACCCGAGTATCGTTCAGGGCGTAAACGCAGGTCGGCATTCAGACCAATACCGCGCGGAATGGCTATCATTCGTGCTATATTGCGAGGCAATAGCTTCATAGCGAAACCAAGATTGTCGGCTCTTCCGGCCAAGCGGAGGTGGGAACGGAAGCCGGTATTGTCCGTCATACCCGACACCCATCCCGTTGTCGTGAAGTCGAAACAGCGGGGCATTGCCAGCCGCAACCCGTAAAAGGACGCATACTGTAGATTGCCCGCCAATCGTCCGCTTACCGTCAGAGGCACAGATGGGACGGCAACATATAGCCGATGAGGAAGAGAAGAGAGGAAAGGACGCAGATCGGCTTTCGAGACATAGCCGTCGGCAAAGACGCAGAGTTGTCCGGGACGACTGTCGGCAAAGGCATTCAAGTCCATTTCTACGCGTCCGGCAAGTTGTGTAGCCGGCATCTTCAGGAAGACAGAGGGAAGAGAAAGGTGATGGGAAGTGAGGAGTATGGGACCTCGGAAGTCGTCGACGACAAGACCGCTACGCTCTTGCAGGTTGGCGGTACGTAAGTGAAGATAAATTCGCTGCGGAGAATACAAAAGCGAATCAATACCCATATTGAAATCCGTCATGGAGATATGCGTAGCATCGAAGCCTTGTTGGGCATACGAACAAGGCTTAATCGTGTAACGAAACGTCCCCTTTTGCCAATCAAATGAGCCTACTGAATAAATGTCATCATGCAGCAGCAGTCGCGCTTTCCGCACCACAGCATTGCCCAACCAAGCCTGCACGTTCGTCGTGTCGCCGGGCAGATGCAGGCGGAAGTCAGTCTTAGCTACCTGAAGACGGTCGATACTGATCTTCCAAAGCGGTTTTGCCTTTGTCGTATCATCGGGAACGGTATCGCCGAGAGCCACGTCAATCCATCCGCCACTGATGTCTGCAGCATTGATACGAACAGAATCGCCGGCGGTATGTATGGAGTGGCTTTCAAGATGCAGTCTGTCCAGGCGTGCTTGAATGCGAAGATCGCCGATAAAGTTCGTGGTGTTAGCACACAATCCCTTAAATGTCAGTTCGTCCACCTCAACGTCGCCGTCCATTAATGGCAACAGTCTCACCTTTGCCACAAGCTGCGCCACATCGGCTATGGTGTCAATACGTTCTGCAATGGAGTCGTTCCGGCGCAGGGCACGCAGACTGTCTATCTTCAAATCTAAGGGAAACGAAAGTCCGACCTTACCCACACTTATCTTCATCCCCGTTTGTTCAGAGGCATACGAAGCCACGCGCCCTGCCACCCAATTCTGTACAGGCGGACAATAGAGAAATATTGTAATGACGAGAAACAGGAGGATGGGGGCAGCGACAATGCCTACCAGCCATTTCAGAACTTTCTTCATACTGTAACTTTACGGAGACGGCCTCCATGCAGGAAACCTGTGCAAACTTACATATTTTTTTCGGATTACCCGTCTGATAGAATAAGATATGTTGTTACAATTGTGTTGTTATTAGTTTCATCCGCTGTAGGGACGCACGACTCGTGCGTCCTCCGCAAGCGAAGAGTACAACCGACACACAAACACGCCCCACGCAAACAACCTGTCTGCGTGGGGCGTTCATAATCTACAAGCGAGTTCTCAGGTAGTTGAGGCTCCCCCGTTCGGGGCGGGCTTGTTTGGCCTACGGCGTTACCTTCTCGCCCTCTTCGGGCTTCCCACCACCACCGCCAGGCACCTCCTTGAGCTTTTTGTCGTCCGCCAACTTCACCTCAAGCCCCTGAAGGAACTGCTTCCGACGG
>CAUVFB010000119.1:0-5423 GCA_963551095.1 uncultured Prevotella sp.
GATTGTCCTTTAAGTTAAACGACGATTGTCCTTTAAGTTAAACGACGATTGTCCTTTAAGTTAAACGACGATTGTCGTCTAAGTTAAACGATGATTGTCCTCTAAGTTAAACGACGATTGTCGTCTAAGTTAAACGACGATTGCCGTCTAAGTTAAACGACGATTGCCGTCTAAATCCGTTTTATAATGCGCTTTATAATTCGTTATAAAGTGCTTTATAATCCGTTATAACGCGAACCAGAAAAGGCCAAGTCATCGGACAGACGCGATGTAGCCCTCTGGAACGACGATTACCCTTTAATTTAAACGATGATTGTAGGTCCTTTTTACTACAGAAACACCTCCGTTTGTCCGCTTTTTCATTTGTATTCCGGACAGACGGAGGTGTTTTGCTTTGACTGTTGGGCATTCGGCCTACACGAAACTAATCACGCCATTGATCGTATTGTCTGTGCTTTCCGGCTCTTCTGATACCGGATTGGCCGTATGGCGGATATTATCCAGCTGCTGTTTGGTACGTTTGGCGGTCGGTGTACTCTCGACATCGGCTATTACATCCTCGTTGTCCAAGTCCTCGGCCTTGAATAGATAGATATGGTGGCGACGTTTCTGCATCATACGGTGCGGATCTTTTCCGTAATAGATGGCACGACGCTGCCCACGCATTTCCGCTTCTTCGTCTATCTTTGCCCGATCCTCCTGTGTACGTACCTTGATATGTCCGTCCATACCGTCTACATCCTTTATGCCGAATCCCGTAGCAAGGACTGTTATCTTCACCTTACGGTCGAGTTCAGGGTCGAGAGCTGTACCCCATTTCAGTTCAAACCCTTCGCTGAACTGTTCCATAAAGTCGTTGAGATAGTTCATCTCCTCCATTGTCAGCCCGGGATTATCTTCTCCGTCGCTGCTGAAATTAATGGAAATGAGAATCTTCCGGGAGTTGAAGATATCGTTATCGCTCAACAACGGCGAGTTAAGGGCATTGTCGATAGCCTGCTTCACTCGCCCTTCACCCTCGCCATAACCTGTACTCATAATAGCAACGCCACCATCTTTCAGAACCGTGCGTACATCGTTGAAGTCGAGATTGATGAGTCCGTGCACCGTAATAATCTCTGCAATGCTCTTGGCAGCGACACTCAGCGTATCGTCAGCTTTGGCAAAACCATCCAAAAGACTCAGTTCTGGATAGATACTGCGTAGGCGTTCGTTGTTGATAACGAGGAGGGCATCTACATGTTTGGCCATTTCCTCCACACCATCAAGTGCCTGATCAATCTTTTTTGTGCCTTCAAAGCGGAACGGAATCGTTACAATGCCAACCGTAAGGATGTCCATTTCCTTGCTGATACGGGCTATGACCGGTGCCGCACCCGTCCCTGTTCCACCGCCCATACCGGCAGTAATGAAAGTCATCTTGGTGCCATCGCTAAGCATATTCTTAATGTCGTCGATGGTTTCTTCGGCTGCCTCACGCGCTTTTGCGGGTCGGTTGCCGGCTCCCAAGCCTTCCTTACCCAATTGAAGATGCACGGGGACAGGCGAATCGTTGAGTGCTTGTGCGTCAGTATTGCAGAGTACGAACGTAACGTCGTGGATTCCTTCCTTGTACATATGGTTGACGGCATTGCCGCCACCGCCCCCTACTCCGATGACCTTGATGATACTGTTCTCATGTTCCGGGTCTCCGAAGTCCAATATATTGTTCTTGCTGTTGTTGTCTGCCATAACAGGTTGTTATTTTGTTGTTCTTTGTTTGTCTGTAACAGTGCATCTGTATTATTCATCCGGTTCGAGGATGGAGTTGCCGAATCCTTTCAGCTTGCGTTTGAGCTTTCCCCAGGTGCTGTTCTCGCGTCGTATGCGTCGTTCTTCTTCCTCGCGTGCCATCCGCTGACGCTCTTCCTCTTCCTCACGGAGACGTTCTTCTTCCTCACGTCTGCGGCGTTCGAGTTCTTCTTTCTCTTTCTCTGCCTGCGTTTTCACCACCCCCGGCTGTTCGCTCTTGGCTGTACGGCTGTTCAGCATGCTGTTGTCTTGAGCGAACGGCAATTCCGTCGGATTGTAAGGTGCCCCCACACAGTTCATGTCTGCCTTGGCTATCAGTCCCAAGACCGTGTTCATGCGACCATTCTTAGCATTGATTTCCATATGGGAGGAGCTTACCGGCTGCGTGATGGTCTTGGCAACACGCACCTTTTCAGCCTGCGCGTAGGTGCGGAAAGCCCGTTCTATGTTCTTCATATTGGCACCTCCGCCCGTCAGTACGAATCCATTGAGTAGCTTGTCGTTATACTCCTTGGGAATCTGTACGGCTACATTCTCGACAATTTCCTCAATGCGCGCCTCTACAATGTCTATGAATGTACGGCTCTCCACACTTTGTTCGGGGTCTACAGAATAGCGCATACTGCTGTCGATATCGTTCAGATCAGTATAAGCACTGGCATACTTGAGCTTCATCCGCTCAGCATCCTTCTCATCGATAAGCAGAGATGTGAGGTCGCGCGTGATCGAATTTCCCCCCAAAGGTATAACAGCTATGTGACGGATAAAGTTCTTATGATATACAATAACCGTAGTTGTGTCTGCCCCAAGGTCTACCAACGCGCATCCGCCGCGCTTCTCTGCATCGGTCAGCACGCTGTCTGCCAAAGCAACAGGGGCGAGATAAAGCTCAGCAATATTGATGCCTGCCTTGTCGAAGCTGATGTTCAGATTGTTGTAGAAACTGTTCCGCCCGAGGATATTGAGGTAATTGCCCTCTAAATGGCTCGCTTTCATGCCTATAGGATCTATGGCTATCTGCTTATCGACCTTGTATTCCTGTGTGGCCACATAGAGAATCTCCATCTCTGGGTACGACATATTACGATTAGCATCCATCAAACCGTCTACCATAGAGCCTGTAATGATTGTCTCATTGGGCAAATCCTTGACAATAACATTGCGCACACTGCGTATAGACTGGCCTCCTATGCCGACATAAACCTGAGTAATCTCGTACCTAAGCTGCTTTTTCAGTTTGTTGACAATGCCAGTCAGGCATTGCGCCGTGCGGTCGATATTGTTAACATATCCCTTTCTGATACACTGAGAAGCATCTTCCTGCACAACGGCACTGACGGTAATGCTGCCGTCAAGATTCTTCTTGCCGGCGACACCGGTTATTTTTGATGAACCAAGTTCAATGGCCACTACGTATTCTGCCATACATTATAGAGTATTTGAGTTTTATTTATTTTCTTATCTTACTTTCCTTGAGCCTCCATTCGGCTGTCGTCATTCCGTCAACTGTTCTGCGGGAGTTTCTTCCGGAAGCTTCTCCGGTTTCTTTTTCTCCACAGTCGGCTCTTCTTTCTCGCGTTCTTCCTCTGCATTATTCCGCTTGCAGATAATCTGATTGTCGAACTCTACACTTATATAAGAGTATTTGTTCCATCCTGCCTGTGATAGTCCGTAGCGGTAAAACTTTTCCAACCGGGACAGCTTACGGTCGGTTGAGACAATAATATTGCGATTGTTGACAGCCTTATTCCGACAGGTTGGCAGATAGCCGAGGTAGATGATATGTTCGCCTACGCGTGGTACAAGCTCTATACCACGGTCGGGCAGTACGTGAATCTGCTCTATCTGGTTGCTCCAAAATTCAGAACTGTTGATTGCCCGAGCCAGCGGGGCAATGCCATAGTGGGCAAACCATCGGTTGATATTTCCTGTAGCGATAATCAAATCACTCGTATACTTGGAGTTGGGGAGGATTCCTCCGTTGTCGTCAAGATAGTAGTCGCCTCCTTGATTACTCTTGATGCGGATAATAGGCATCCGTTGTGTGATGATAATGTTAACGTGCCCATTCTCGGTAACATAACATTCAGCAGTTCGCACAAAAGGACCCGACTTCAAAACCTCCTCTATTCTGCGTGGACTGACAGTGTTCAGATTCCTGTCAAGCGGATATAGACCATCTTTCTCAAGGATTCGCTTAATTTCACCGGCACTTAAAAAGCCTGCATTGTTGGAGTCTGATATCTTGATATTCACTTTTATACATATGCGTCTACTCTTGTCCGGACTATTCCATGAGGTTATAGCCATGACAAGATAGCCTGCCAGTACAACGTCAAGTGCATGGATGATGATCTTTTTCCAGTCAATGCGTAGCTTCACTTATTCCTTTTCCTTGATTAATTCGGCTATTTTCGAAACATAATTGTTGAGGTCTCCCGCACCGAGAACGACGAGAACGTCAAAGTCGCGACTCTTAACGAAGTTGAGAACATCGTCTTTCCGTATCATTTGCTTGGCCACTCCACTGTGCAAACGGTCGTAGATGAGTTTTGAGGTAACACCTTCTATCGGCTCTTCGCGGGCTGGATAAATCTCGGTGAGGACAACTTCATCGAAAAGACTCAACGCGTCGGCGAAGTCTTTGCAGAAGTCTCGCGTGCGGGTATAGAGGTGTGGTTGGAAGATAGCAGTGATTTTGCGTCCTTTATAAAGCTCTTTCAAGCTCCGCGCACTCTGCATCACTTCCTTGGGATGGTGTCCGTAGTCGGAGAGAAAGACGTGTCGGTCGTTCTTTATCTTAAAGTCGAACCGTCGATCAACGCCTCTATAGGTTCTCATTCCATTGCGTATCTCATCGGCGGTGCAACCGTTGAGCTGTGCCATAGCCATTGCGGCTACTCCATTCTCTATATTGATGGGCACAGGCTGCCCCAATTCGATGTCGGCAATGCTTTCTATAGGCGAAACAAAGTCGAAGACAATCGTCCCATGAGCTATGCGCACGTTTGCAGCACGAAAGTCTCCTTCGTTACGACCGTACTCATAGACTCTCACTCCGCTTCCTGCATGTTGTTTCATTTCGAGTCCGACATGTATAATCAGCACGCCGCCTTTCTGAATAAGCTCCGTATAATGACGGAAACTTTCGAGATAAGCCTCTTTCGTACCGTAGATATCCAAATGATCGGGGTCAGTGGAGGTGATAACACTCATCCATGGACGCAGCCAATGGAAAGAACGGTCGAACTCATCCGCCTCTATCACAACATAATCGCTATGGTCTGAGAGAATATAGTTGGTACCGTAGTTCTTCGAGATGCCTCCAAGGAATGCGTTACAATCCACGATGCTCTGGTGCATAATATGTGCACACATCGCAGAAGTGGTGGTCTTGCCATGCGTACCGGCGAAGCAGAGTCCCTTATGCGTGCGGGTGAGTGTCCCAAGCACCTGTGCGCGCTTCTCTATTTCGAATCCGTTGGAATGGAAATAAGCCAGTTCTTTGTGTGAAGCAGGTATAGCCGGAGTATAAACAACGAGGGTCGACCTGGCATCGCGGCATGCCTCGGGAATCAAGTCTATGTTTTCCTCGTAATGAATAGCCATGCCTTCCTTCTCCAACTGGTGTG
>CAUVFB010000120.1:0-5360 GCA_963551095.1 uncultured Prevotella sp.
GAAGTAGACAAAAAGCAAAAGATGAAAGTACGCCAAATTATCCTGGAGGGCAACGAACAGTTGTCGGACAAGAAGATTAAAGGCGGACTCTTCCGTAAGGGCGCACTGGCAAAGACCCATGAAGCCGGCAAATTGTCGACTTTCCTAAAATCCAAGAAGTTCACTCCCGAACGCTGGAAAGAGGATAAGAAGAAACTCATAGAGAAGTATAATGAATACGGTTTCCGCGATGCAGCCATCTTAAAGGACAGCGTTTGGAATGTAGACAACAAGCATGTAAATGTCTATGTCAAGTTGGATGAGGGCAAGAAATATTATATCCGCAACATCACGTGGGTAGGCAATACCGTGTACAACACCGACTATCTATCCCGTTTGCTCGATATGAAGAAAGGCGACGTATACAATCAGAAGTATATGAACAAACGTCTGACTGAAGACGAAGATGCCGTGGGTAATGCTTACTGGAACAATGGCTACCTTTTCTACAACCTTCAGCCTACTGAAGTCAACATTGTCGGCGACTCCATCGACCTTGAGATGCGTATCTATGAGGGGCAGCAGGCGCGCATCAATCATGTAAAAATCAACGGTAACGACCGTATCTATGAGAATGTAGTGCGCCGCGAACTTCGTACCAAGCCGGGCGACCTCTTCTCCAAGGAGGCCTTGCAGCGTTCGGCACGCGAATTGGCATCCATGGGACACTTTGATCCGGAGCATTGCTCACCGGAAGTTCATCCGAGATATGAGGATGGAACTGTCGATATTGACTGGAATCTGAAGCAAAAGGAGAACGACCAGGTAGAATTCTCATTGGGGTGGGCACAGACAGGTGTCGTCGGGCGTGTAGGACTGAAGTTCAATAACTTTTCTGCCATGAACCTTCTCAACCGTAACAAGGAACATCGAGGCATTCTTCCCGTCGGTGATGGTGAAGTGCTTTCGCTGGGTGCACAGACCAACGCCCGTTTCTATCAGAGCTACAACGTTCAGTACTCAACCAATTGGCTGGGTGGAAAGCGTCCGATTCAGTTCACCTTTGGTGTCAACTACTCCAAGCAGACCGGTGTGAGCAGCAGGTATTATAACAGTGGGTATCTGAACAACTATTACAACTACCGCTACGGATACGGCAATTACAACTACAACAACTACGAGAACAACTTAGATCCCAGCAAGTACATCAAATTGCTGGGAGTCTATACGGGCTGGGGAAAGCGTCTGAATTGGCCTGACGACTACTTCACGCTGTCGCTCCAGTTGGCTTATCAGCGTTACATGCTGAAGAACTGGCGTTACTTCATCATGTCGAACGGTTCTGCCAATAACCTCAACCTGAATATTTCGCTCAACCGCTCGTCGACCGACAACCAGCTCTTTCCACGCCATGGATCCGAGTTTACGGTTTCTCTGACCGTTACTCCGCCTTGGTCGAAGTTGATCCACAAGGACTATAAGAATCTTGCCAACGACCCCAACTCGCCCAGATACAACCGTGAACAGCAGGAGAAGTATCGCTGGATAGAGTATCACAAATGGAAGTTCAAGGCACGCACCTTTACCGCTCTGACCAGTGGGCAGAAATGCTTTGTTCTGATGACCCGTGTAGAGCTGGGACTATTGGGCAGCTACAACAGATACAAGAAGAGTCCGTTTGAAACCTACAATGTCGGTGGCGACGGAATGAGTGGCTATTCCACCGGATATGCTGAGGAAACCATCGGATTGCGCGGTTATGACAACGGAGCTTTGACCCCGGGAAGCCTGGCGGGATATGCCTACGACCGTTTTACGCTTGAGTTGCGCTATCCGTTTCTCCTCGGCAATACCACCATTTATGGTTTGGGATTCGCCGAGGCCGGCAATGCCTGGCACGATACGAAGAAGTTTAATCCTTTCGATATGAAGCGTTCGGCAGGTGTCGGCATACGCATCTTCCTCCCAATGATTGGCATGATGGGTATCGACTGGGCTTACGGATTCGACAAGGTGCTTGATCAGAATGGGCAATGGAAGAAGAGCGGCAGCCAGTTCCACTTCATTCTCGGACAGGAATTCTAAAACAGAAAAGCTAAAGGAGAAAACGATATGAGAAGAAACAATTCAACCATCCGGCAAAGTGTCTTGAGGTATGCCTTACCGCTATGCCTCCTTGCGCTGTTGTCTTTACCTGCGGCGGCACAGAAGTTTGCCCTCATCGATATGGAGTATGTCCTGAGCAATGTGCCTGCCTATGAGCGCGCCAATGAACAGCTCAATCAGGTGAGCAAGAAGTGGCAGGCTGAGGTGGAAGCCCTTAATACGGAGGCCGGAACTATGTACAAGAACTACCAGAACGAAGTGGTCTTCCTGTCGCAGGAGCAGAAAAAGAAGAAGCAGGAAGCCATCATGGCAAAGGAGAAAGAGGCTTCCGAACTCAAGCGCAAGTACTTCGGGCCGGAAGGCGAACTGTTCAAGAAGCGTCAGAGCCTCATCTCGCCGATACAAGACGAAATTTACAATGCTGTAAAGGACATCTCCGAGCAGCGTGGCTACAGTCTCGTTGTTGACCGTTCGAGCGAGTCAGCCGGTATCATCTATGGTTCGCCGAAGATAGATATCAGCAATGAGGTGTTGCAAAAGCTCGGTTATGGCAATCAGTAAGCGGATTTCACGGAGCAAGAGAGGAGTCAGACGGAGAGGAAAAGTCGGCTTTCTGCCACATTTCGGAAATGCTGCAGACGGGCTGTCGGAACGGTTTTCATCGTCTAAGTTAAACGGCTTTTGTCGTCTAAGTTAAACGACGATCGTCCTCTAAGTTAAACGACAATTGTCCTCTAAGTTAAACGACAATTGTCCTCTAAGTTAAACGACAATCGTCCTCTAAGTTAAACGACGATTGCCCTCTAAGTTAAACGACAAAAGGCATCTGAAATCAACGATTACGGGCGAAGTATAAGCATCGATTTGGCGAGGGTCATAAGACCATTTCCCTCATGGCAATTCCCACCCGACAGTCCTGATGCAGCTGAAAACAAGTAAACAAAATAACAATCAATTAAAAATAAAAAGCAAAATGAAAAAGACTATTTTAATGTTGATGCTCTGTGCACCCATGACACTGTTCGCACAGAAGTTCGGACATCTTGATTCGCAGGCTCTTCTCCAGTCTCTCCCCGAGGCAACAGCCGTCCAGGCGACTCTCGAAGCAAAGGGAAAAGAGTACGAAAAGCAGCTCACCGACATGCAGAACGAGCTGCAACGCAAGGCAGAAGAGTACGACAAGACCAAGAGCACGATGAATGCCACCAAGCAGGCAGAGACGGAAAAGAGTCTGCAAGATATGTATGCGAAGATCCAGCAGACTGCACAGGACAACCAAAAAGCTTTCAACGAAGAGCAACAGAAGCAGCTCGGTCCGGTGCTCGACAAAGTCCGCAAGGCCATCGAAACGGTTGCCAAAGCCGGAAACTATGTCTACATCATGGAAAAGGCTGCCGGTCAGCCCCTCTACATCAACGAAACGCTCAGCAAGGACATCACAGCCGACGTAAAGGCACAGCTTGCCAAGATGAAGTAAAACGCTCAACATCGTATGGGCACCGCGGCGGTTAGGGCAAGAACCTTCGCCGTCGGATCGACCGGTATACACGAGGTCAGTGCACAAAACATCTTGCTGCATTGACCTCTTTCGATACCCCATCTTTGCAGAAACCAACCCATTCTCCCCCCATTCATATCATTCCATTGACAAATGAAAAAGATACTATTCTCCGTTTTCCTCGTTCTCCTGTCCCTCTCGACAAGCGCACAGACACTGCGGTTCGCCTATTTCCGCTATACGGAAGTACTGCAATCGATGCCGGAATATACTGCCGCCCTACAAGAAACCGACGAATTGCGAGCCGAATACGATGCCGAAATCAAGCGGTCGGAAGACGATTTCAATGCCAAATACGAAGATTTCCTTGATAAGCAACACTCCATGACACCGGCTATCCTCCGCAAACGACAGGCAGAATTGCAGGATCTAATGGAAAAGAACATCGCCTTCAAAGAAGAGGCCAAACGGCTGCTCCAACAAGCAGAGCAGAAAGCCTACGCCCCCGCGCGACAACGACTCGAAAAGATGGTGCGTGAGCATGGCGAAGAGGGCGGCTATGCTTTCGTACTCAACGCCGACAACAACGCCCTACCCTATGTCGACAGCACACAAGGAACCGATCTTACCGACATCTTGAAGGAAGTATTGAGCACGAAACAATTGACAACCGACAAATGAAATATCCACAAGAAGCCGGCCCTATCGGCATTTTCGATTCCGGCTACGGAGGCTTGACGATTCTTCACGGTATTCGTCAGTTACTGCCGAAATACGACTATTACTATCTCGGCGATAATGCCCGTGCACCGTACGGCTCACGTTCGTTCGACATCGTCTGTCAGTTCACGCGTCAGGCCGTACTGAAACTCTTCGAAATGGGATGCCAGCTGGTCATCCTCGGCTGCAATACCGCCTCGGCGAAAGCCCTCCGCAGCATTCAGCAGAACGACCTACCCAACATTGACCCACACCGGCGCGTGCTTGGAGTTATCCGCCCAACAGCCGAAGTTGTCGGACACATCACCCACAGTCGACATGTCGGCATATTGGCAACCGAAGGAACCATCAACAGCGGAAGCTACAATATGGAGATACAGAAACTCTGGCCGGACGTAAAAGTAACGGGCACAGCCTGCCCACTGTGGGTGCCCATCATCGAGAACAATGAGGCCGACAGTGCAGGCGCCGATTATTTCGTCAAGAAACGCATTGACCATATTCTCAGACTCGACCCCCAAATAGACACACTCATCCTTGGTTGTACTCACTACCCCATCCTAATGCCGAAGATTCTGAAACATGTTCCCCGCGACATACAAGTTGTTCCGCAAGGCGAATACGTCGCAGAAAGCCTACAAGACTATCTCAGCCGCCACCCGGAAATGGAGAAACTCTGCACCCAAACAGGTACAGTCCATTACTATACAACCGAGAATGCCGAGAAATTCAAAGAGAGTGCGCGCATCTTCCTTCATGGAGACATCAACGTACAGCATCTTAATTTAGAGTAAACAGCGATCCTTTCCGGCATCCGATAAGCCTTAGCGAATCGGTCTGTAATTCTCTCTTCGGGAAACAGAATGTGCTAAACACGATCAGATTCCTTGAGAGAGCATTCGAGATAAGACAGACCATCAAAACAACAAAAACTTCTATTCAAGAACACCGACTTCAGAGATCCTTAGGAACGACAAACGGCTTCCCTTAGGAATGACGAAAGGCTTCCCTTAGGAACGACAAATGGCTTCCCTTAGGAACGACAAATGGCTTCCCT
>CAUVFB010000121.1:0-5331 GCA_963551095.1 uncultured Prevotella sp.
GATGGAGCTGTATTTCCACATCCGAGGCTGTCATGTCCTCCACTTTCCTGATTTTCAGCTTGCCTTTCTCGATCGCTTTCGTGATGGATTCCTGCAATGAACTGGCCGTCTTCGTGAACGGAACTTCGCGTATAGCGAGTGTCTTGTGGTCTAACTTCTCTATCTTCGCCCGCACTTTCAGCACTCCCCCCCGCTGTCCGTCGTTGTATTTCGACACATCAATACTTCCTCCTGTTGGGAAGTCGGGATAGAGATGGAACTCCTCTCCACGCAGATACGAGATGGCTGCCTGGCATATTTCGTTCATATTGTGGGGCAGAATCTTCGATGAAAGTCCCACGGCAATGCCTTCTGCACCCTGCGCCAACAGCAGCGGGAACTTCACGGGAAGCGTTATCGGCTCCTTGTTTCGTCCATCGTAGGAGAGCTGCCATTCGGTGGTCTTGGGATTGAACACCGTTTCCAGGGCGAATTTGGAGAGGCGCGACTCAATGTAACGAGGTGCGGCGGCACGGTCGCCGGTAAGGATATTGCCCCAGTTTCCCTGTGTATCAATGAGCAAATCCTTCTGTCCGAGCTGCACAAGCGCGTCGCCGATGGACGCGTCGCCGTGGGGATGGAACTGCATGGTATGTCCGACGATGTTTGCCACTTTGTTGTAGCGACCGTCATCCATCCGCTTCATCGAGTGGAGTATGCGTCGCTGAACAGGCTTCAGACCGTCTTCTATATGGGGAACAGCGCGTTCGAGAATCACATAACTGGCGTAGTCGAGAAACCAGTTCTTGTACATGCCCGACAGATGATGCACTGCCGAGGCATCGAATCGGTCAGCCGGCTTATAGTCTGAGTGTGCGTCGGTTTCCGCATCAGGCTCCTCTTCCGGCTGTGTCATGTCGTCGGCGGGCTGTTTCTCCTGGGCATCGTTCAACTGTTCATCGCTGTTCAGATGGTTGCTGTTTTCGTTGTCTTTGCTGTTTTTCTTTATTTCGTCGTCCATATTGTCTTGGGTGATTTGTCTCGTTAGCAGGCTTGGCATTGTGCCGAAGGCCGCCTGCAAATGTATGAAAAAAACCACAGACAGGCAAACAGTCCCTTCCTTTTGTCAGCTCGCAGGTCTGCTGTGGTGAATCGGAACGAAGCCGTCCATCTTCCATCTCACGCCCTTTCGCATAGGGAATACCATCCGCCTATACAAAGACGGCAACGAATCTAATTGATTGAATCCCCTTTTCCAATTGTTTAGATCCCGCTGTCCAATTGATTATACCGGCGTTTATAATTCGTTATAAAGGCGTTTATAATTCGTTATAAAGACGTTTATAATTCGTTATAAAGGCGTTTATAATATGCGCATGTAAATGCCATGACGGAGCTACTCCCTAAAAACGGGACATCAGCATCCTTATGTGAAAGCCGGAAAGAAGAGAGGGCGTTATCAGAAGTCGAGCAGGAAGCCTGACGGAGAAGCTGTGAGAAGTGTCTGCCGGTTGCTCCCTGAGTTGTTGACATTGACCATATCAGAGGACATTTTGTCGGTGAAAAATTTGTGGCAACAGATTTTTTGGCTTATCTTTGGAGTGTTGATAAATAAAGTCTATACTAATATTGAAATGAACCTAACAAGTAATAACTACTGTGTGATTCTTGCCGGAGGAAGAGGACATCGACTGTGGCCCGTCAGTCGTGAGAGAAACCCCAAGCAATTCATCGATTTCTTCAACGTAGGGCGTACGCTACTGCAACAGACTTTCGACAGGTTTGCCAAGTTTATACCCCGTGAAAATATCTTCGTCAATACAAGTGAGGAGTATCTCCAACTGGTAAAGGAGCAGTTGCCCGAGCTTGCCGACGACCACATCATGGCGGAACCAATTCACCGCAACACCGCGCCGAGCGTGGCATGGGCTGCTCATCGTATCATTCACATCAATCCTCGGGCAAGCATTGTCGTAACCCCGTCCGACCAAACCATCTCCGACGAGGATGCTTTTCGGAAGAATATAGAGAAAGGACTGGAGTTTGTGTCCTGGAACGACAGCCTGCTGACAATGGGAATCCGGCCAACCCGTCCCGAGCCGGGCTACGGTTACATCCAAGAGGGGGAACAGTCGAAGATGGACAATATATACAAGGTGAAGGCTTTTACGGAGAAACCCGACCGAGAGTTCGCCCAAATGTTTGTAGACAGTGGAGAATGGTACTGGAATACCGGTATGTTCCTTGCCAACGCCCGCTATCTAAACGAATGTATGTCGCAAATACTGTCCGTAGCCTTGGGATGCCGGGAGGTCTGCAAAGGAAGATTCAGTGTGGAAGAAGAGAATGCTTTCATCCGCGAGAGCTTCCCTTCCTATCCCAATCTCTCCATCGACTACGGCATTCTGGAGAAGTCTGACAATGTATACGTTCTCAAATGCAACTTCGGGTGGGCTGATCTCGGGACATGGAACAGCATCTACGAAGCCAACAGCCGCGGAGAAGGCGACAATGTTATCATTGATTCCAATGTCATCATCGAAAATTCCAAGGGCAATGTAATAAAGGTGCCCAAGGAACGATTGGTTGTTGTCGACGGATTGGAGGGACATATCGTCGTCGAACACGACAACGTACTGCTGATTTGCCGAAAGGAAACCTCATCGGCACTCATACTGAAATACATCAACGAGGTGCAGATGAAGAAAGGCGAAGAGTTCGTGTAATCCCCAACGGTACACTTTCACGCCCCGAATCCACCACCCACAATAGCATGCAGAGACCCAGATAATCAATCAACAACAATTACTCACTATTTAATTTATCAGGATGAAATTCAGGAACCATGTTTATTTGATGGCAATGGGTACGATGCTGACGATCGCTCCGGCCGTTGCCTATGCACAGGCAACTATTGTGAAGAAAGGACAGTACAACCTCGTCGTGCAGATGGAGGGCGCGACACTCGGCTACTGTCCTGCTTCGGGTGTGAAACTGCTCACCGTGAACGAGTTGAAGTTCAAAGATCTCAACCGCAACGGCAAGCTCGACAAGTACGAGGATTGGCGGCTAAGCTTCGAGGAACGCGCTGTCGACCTTGCATCACAGCTCTCAGACGAGGAGATTGCGGGCTTAATGCTCTACAGTGCCCACCAACAGATACCGGCACCGACAGTAGGTTACGGAGCTTCTACGTACAATGGGAAACCTTTCGACCAAAGCGATGCGAAGCCGTCCGATCTTAGCGACGTGCAGAAGAAGTTCCTCAAAGACGACAATCTCCGCGCTGTGCTCATCACAAAGGTCAAGAGTCCGGAGGTGGCCGCCACTTGGAGCAACAACCTGCAGGCATATGTCGAGAGCTTCGGACACGGCATTCCGGCCAACAACAGTACCGACCCACGCCACGAAACCTCTGCCAATGCCGAGTACAACTATGGTGCGGGCGGAGCCATCTCGCAGTGGCCGACAGCCCTTGGACTCGCTGCTACCTTCTCGCCACAGCTCGTCGAACGTTTCGGCGAGATAGCATCGAGAGAGTATCGCGCCTTGGGCATCACTACAGCACTGTCTCCTCAGATTGATGTAGCTACCGAACCACGGTGGACAAGGTTCACTGGCACGTTCGGAGAAGATCCCCGTCTTGCCATCGACCTGGCTCGTGCGTATATCGACGGATTCCAAACATCAACAGGTAAGAAAGCCACCAAAGGTGGATGGGGCTACGAAAGTGTTGTAGCCATGGCCAAACATTGGCCGGGCGGCGGCCCTGTCGAGGGCGGACGCGACAGCCATTACAATTATGGCAAGTATGCGGTATATCCCGGTAACGGCTTTGCTACATAGTTGCGCCCGTTCCTTGAGGGTGCGTTCAAGCTCAACGGATCTACCCAAACAGCTGGATCGGTGATGACATTCTACAACGTTTCGTTCGGGCAGGATCCATCGGGAAAGAACGTTGGCGAAAGTTTTAGCAAGTATATCGTTACAGATCTGCTGCGCGACAAGTATCATTTCGACGGCATTGCCTGCACCGACTGGATGGTTACTCCCGACAATAAGGCCATCGAATCGTTCGACGGGAAGTGCTGGGGAGTAGAAAACCTCACACCGGTACAGCGACATTACGAGATACTCAAGGCGGGTGTCGACCAGTTTGGCGGCAATAACGACAAAGAACCCGTTCTCGAAGCCTTCCAAATGGGCTGCAAAGAGTTTGGAAAGGATGCATGGAACAAGCGCATTCGTGAGTCGGCGCGCCGGCTGTTGTTGCCTATGTTCCGTACAGGACTGTTTGAAAACCCTTATCTCGATCCATCCGAAACCAAGGCAATCGTAGGCAATAAAGCCTTTATGAAGGAGGGTTACGATGCCCAGGTAAAGTCGCTCGTTATGCTGAAGAACCATGCTGACGTGCTGCCGCTTAAAGATAGCCGTCTGAAGGTGTATGTTCCGAAGCGGTTTTTCCCGTCGGTTTCCGATTTCTTCGGCAACAAAACCAAGGAACACTGGGACTATCCCATCAACCGCAAGATGGTTTCGAAGTACTATCAAGTGGTTGACGACCCGTCGCAGGCCGACTTTGCCATCGTGGCCATACAGGGACCGATGAGTGGAACAGGCTACGACGTGGCCGACCGCAACAAGGGTGGCAACGGATATGTGCCCATCAGCCTCCAGTACAACGACTATACGGCTACTGACGCCCGCACAGTGAGCATTGCAGGCGGCGATCCCAAAGAGAACTTCACCAATCGTTCGTATAAGAACAAGACTGTGAAGACAGCCAATAAGGAGGACATGCTGCTGGTGAATAAGACTAAGGAGCAGATGGGCAGCAAACCCGTTGTTGTGTTCCTGTCGGCTCCCCGCCCCGTCATTGTATCGGAATTTGAGAAGAATGCCGATGCACTCATTGTCAGCTTCGGCACGAGCTACCAGCCGTTCTTCGATATTCTGAGTGGCAAGACAGAACCTTCGGGCTTACTTCCCTGCCAGTTCCCGAAGGATATGAAGACTGTCGAAGAGCAGAAAGAGGACGTTCCGCGCGATATGATTCCCTATACCGATGCCGACGGCCATGCCTATGACTTCGCATTCGGTATGAACTGGAGCGGTGTCATCAACGATGCACGTGTCAGCAAGTACAAGTAAATAGTTCTTTTCCTAACCACATAAGCTCCGGCTGTGCCGCTAAGGCGGAATGGCAGGGGCTTATCTGTTATATAATGGTGTGGTGGAAGTCAAGTCAATAGGCTTGGAGTTGTTCCCCTATTATTTAGCACAGTCTGCAAGAGCAATTCCTACTAAAGATTCAATGTGCCACTTTCGATGTTCCGACAAGGCTTATTT
>CAUVFB010000122.1:0-5325 GCA_963551095.1 uncultured Prevotella sp.
TTTTTTCCATCTTTTTTCTCCCGGGAATCCTCTTGGTAATCATACGCACAAAGCCTTGCACCTACACCTTTTATATATAGGGCACACGTCTGCGGGTTATAATGATTCCTTGCTTGTCTCATCGTCATTCTGAATTAACGGCGGCAAAGGTAATGAGAAAAGATGAAACCGATAAAGAAATGGCAAAGAAATTTGTGTGTTGATACAATAGGACAAATATAAGGACGATTAGCGTCTCACACCCATTAGAACACGCCCATGCTGGGCGAAGACAAGGAGTATATCAAAAGGTCCAGCCGATTTGATACACTCCTTACGGTTTATTGCACAACCGCCTTGTCAGGCAAAAGAACTGTTAATCGTGCAGAATCAGCGCGCTCTGCCCGTCTACTATCACTTCACCGCCTTCCATCTCGCCGAGTCCGCTTTCGCTGATCTCGCCGTTGGTGCAGACGATGGTATATTTCCCTTGAGGAATGTTGACGGTGCGCAACTCATTGTTGGCGTTGAGGATAACGTAGATATTGTTCCACTTGTCGCCACCGGCGTGATTCTTCAGCCGGAAACCGACGAGGCAATCCTGAACAGGAAGGAACTCAAGGTGCTTGCGCACAAGGTCGGCACTGCCCATGCGGAAAGCAGGATGGAGCTTGCGGAGATGGATGAGTCCGGCGTAGTACTTGAATACCTGCGGATAGGTTTGGAGGTTGTTCCAGTCAAGGTGGTTAATGCTATCGGGCGAATTGAACGAGTTGTGAACCCCCTTCTTGTCGCGCAGCATCTCTTCTCCGGAAAGCATGAACGGAACGCCCTGCGAAGTGAAGACCGCTGTCTGTGCGAGGAGGTCAAGCCGAATCAGCTCGTCCTCATCGTATTGCGTCTCGGGAATAGAGGCTTTCAGGCGATCGACCAGACACATGTCGTCGTGGCAGCTGACGTAGGCAACCATCTGTGTAGGTTCGACGGCATACGGCTGTTTTGAGTAGTTGACCTTGGAATAGTCTACTTGTGGATGGGCAATCATGCCGGCAATGCCTGCCTTGATGCTCTCCTCAAGTCCGGCAACACCACCGAGGAATCCTGCCGCATGATCATCGGAGAACGGTCCGCGCAGTGCGTCGCGAATGTCGTCAGAGAAAGCTGCTATGCCTGGCATCTGCGGAATGGCTGCTTTCATAGCAAGTTTTTCCTGCGGATAGGCGCACGCTCCTGCACTCCACCCTTCGCCGTAGACGAATATTGAGGGATCAAGGGCATTCAGTTCGCGTCGGATGTCGTTCATTGTCTGAATGTCGTGAATACCCATCAGGTCGACACGGAAGCCGTCAATGTGGTATTCATCTACCCAATACTTCATCGACTCAAGCATGAATTCGTGCATCAGCGGCTTCTCGCTGGCAGTCTCGTTGCCACAGCCTGATCCGTTGGAGGGTGTGCCGTCGGCATTGTAACGATAATAGGCCTTTGGGTATGTGCGCTCGAAGTTGCTGCCTGCGAGGTCGAAAGTATGATTATATACCACATCGAGGATAACGCGAATGCCGGCTTTGTGCAATGCCTGCACCATCTGCTTGAACTCCATAATGCGGCGTATGGGCTGGCTGGCATCCTCTGAGTAGCTTCCCTCGGGTACGTTGTAGTTCAGCGGGTCGTAGCCCCAGTTGTATTGAGGCGTGTCGGGCTTTGATTCGTCTATAGATGCGAAGTCGAACGATGGCAGGATATGAACCGCATTGATGCCCAGTTGCTTCAAGTAGTTGGTGGCTTTAGGTTCAGTCAGTGCGAGATACTTGCCCTTGTGGACCAGTCCGGACGACGGGTCGATGGAGAAATCGCGGTGGTGCAGCTCATAGATGACGAGGTCGGCCGGGCTTTTGGTTGGTACACGGCGGTCAGCATCCCATCCCGTCGGATTGGTGTCGTGCATATCAACTACTGCACCACGTATTCCGTTGCATCCGACGGCTTTGGCAAACACGCCAGGTGTCTCACCCCGTCCGATGTCGAATGTGTAGAACTTCCCTTTAAGGTCGCCTTTGACTGTGGCAGTCCATTGGTTGCTGCCGTTCCGTACGAGTTTCACTTTCTTGTAGGGCTTTCCGCCCCGTCCTGCTTCGTAGAGGCGGAGTGTCGGTTTAGAGAGGGCATTGAGACGGAAGACAGTCTCAATGGGAGTGTATGAAATTTCGTTGAAACACTGTTGTGCAGAAACTTTCTGCGAGAACAGAAGGGCAGCAACGAATGCTGCGAGGTGATATTTTGTTTTCATTGCTTCTACCTTTTGTATCCAATCAATCATTGAAAATTCTGCCTACAGTATGGCAAGTCCTCCATCATTTGCCGGGACGTTTGCCCATGTGGAACAAGATTGATGACCGATTTGGGGTTATTCTTAGGCTCTCCCTGACTGACTGACCAGTTCTGCGACTTCGCTGGTGAACGTCTCGTTCTTCATCAGTTCCTCAATACTGACGTGCATACGGTATCGCCAATAGTGTCTCGGATTGGCAGGGATGTTGATGCGTTCAGCATTTGGGTCTGCCAGCCGGAGATTCTCGTCAATGCTCATCCAGTCCTGTATGCCGAGAATGCAAAGCATGCTGGGTGAGGTAAGATGTCGGCTGACGATATCTCTTGCAAGCCATCCTGGTAACGGATGCGGAGCCGGACCACCACGATGGAGCATGCTGTTGAAATAGTCTTGCGTGCGTGCCCAATCTTCATCCCACCACTGGCGGAGTGTGGCCATATCGTGTGTTGAGATGGTGCTGACACTGTGGTAAGGATTGGCACCGAGTTGTCCGAAGCGGACATGCGGGTCTTTCGGCATGCTTTGTATCTCAAGGGAGAGGATGCGGAGTTCGTTCATCACCCATGCCACGCAGTCGGGAACCATTCCAAGATCTTCTGCACAGACGAGCATACGGGTTGCATTGACCAGTTTGGGTAGCTTCTTCATCGCCTCCTGATACCAAAACTGGTTATTGCGACGGTAGAAGTAGTCGTTGTAGAGACGGTTGAACACGGTCTTGTCGCTGTCGTAGAGACTTTCGTAGATGAAAGCAAACTGTACACTGATGCGCGGGTGGAAGCGATTCGGGTCTCTGTGGTCTCGAACGAACAGCACGTCGCTGATAAGCGCATAGAGGCCGTCGCGTATCCAAATATCCGTGTCGGATGTCTTTCCTTCGAAAGACTTCTCCACCTTGCGCTGCGTGTCGTATTCGGTGCGCATTTTGTAACGGTCGCTCCAAGTGTGCTCAACATACTTCGAGCGCACTTCATCAGCATGTTCACGGAAGACACGGTCGAGCACCCAGTCGGCAATGAACGGTTCGGTGAAAAGTTCTTCCTGCCAGTGCAGTCCGTAGCCTTCAATCTCTTCACGGCTCATTCCCAATGCAGGAGCAAACTGTCCGAGCAGTCCGTGTACCGAGTTGGCGGGAATCTCCCAAATGCGGAAGAAACCGAGCACGTGGTCAATACGGTAGGCATCAAAATACTTTGCCATGTTCCGGAATCGGTTGATCCACCATTGACAGCCGTCCTTGATCATCTCATCCCAGTTGTAGGTCGGGAAGCCCCAGTTCTGTCCGTTGACAGAGAAGTCGTCGGGTGGTGCGCCGGCCTGCCCGTTGAGGTGGAAGTAGCGTGGCTCTGTCCATACGTCGCAGCCGTGGCGGTTGACACCGATGGGGATATCGCCCTTGAGAATTACCTTGTGTGCCTGTGCGTACTCGTGAACGGACTTTAGCTGACTGCTCAAGACGAACTGAACATAATAGTAGAATGCCACCTCCTTGTAAGCCTTGTTGCGTGGAGAAGAAAGAACCTTGCGGTCAGCCTCGTCCCATTGGTTGTGGTCGGGCCATCGTGAGAAGTCAGCGGTTCGGTTCTTGTCGCGCAGATAACAGTATTGGGCGTAAGGAATCAGCCAGCTTCCCGTTTCTGTAAAAAAGGTCTTGAAAGCGTCGGAAGCAAGTGTTTTCTCTCCCTCCTGCTCGAAAAGCAGTCTGAGGTATTCGATCTTCGCATCGTTCACACGCTCGTAGTCTATCTGTGGCAGGGCATTGAGCTGCTTACGCAACGCCTCGAACTTCTCGCGCATCTTCTTGTCTTTCAATGCCGGCAGTGCTGTCAGGTCGGCATACTGCGGATGGAGGGCGAAGATGGAGATACATGAGTAGGGATAGGAATCAGTCCAGGTGTGGGTGGTGGTGGTATCATTGATGGGGAGTATTTGGAGTGCGCGCTGCCGAGTAAGACTCACCCAGTCGACCATCTTCCGCAGGTCGCCGAAGTCGCCGATACCGAAGCTTTTCTCAGAACGGAGCGAGAAGACCGGCACTAGCGTACCGGCCACGCGAACCGGTGGGACAGGAAAGACAGCCTCGTCGAGTTCGTAGACCAACACGTCGCCTTCTTCCATGGCAGGCAGTTCGATGGTTCGGTTGTTACAGTTCTCCCAAATATGGTTCAGCCTGTTGTTTGGGTTTTCGAAGAGGAATTTCACTTCGAGCGAGTTGTCTGCCAAAAGCGATGCGTCAAGCTCAACTACCCATTCGCTGGCTCTCTGCTGTATCATCGGCATAGCTTTCTCCACATTCCATGCGCCCAGCAGCGGGTCGGCACCCGAAACGTGCAGTCGGTCATTTTCGCCGAGCTGCGGTGCGCGCACTTTCAGGCAGACGGTCTTGTCGAATCGCCTGAGTAGAGTCTTTTCGGCCTTGATACCTTTCACGCAGTCGGCGACAGCCGAGCTGTAGAGACAGGCATCTTCGGGAATGTCGCTCCAGTGGTCGAAGATGTGATAGTTCTGTCCGCGCTCGGCATCGAACGTGATTCGGTGGGGCAGCACGTCCCATTCTCTGCGTTCCTCGCAGTCGCCCCGGAGGATGGTGTAGAAATAGTCGAGCTGTGTGCCGGGCTTTGCATCCTTGCTGATGTCTACCTGCCAGTGGTATCCGTCTCCGGTGTGCATTCTGTACTGTGAAGCCTCTGTACTTCCGTTGTGCCGACCTGTAATGATGTTCAGGACGAGTTCCTGTCCGTAATAGGTCTGATAGACTATACTGAATTGTAAATTCATAGAGCTGGGTTTAGTTATTATGTCCCCAAAGGTAGCCATAAAACGTCAGAGTATTAACTGTCAGTGGCATGTTTTTTCTCTAATTTGATGTAAACGTTTGCATTTATAATCCGCAAAACGAAGCGGTCCGGAAAAATAAAATGAAATGTTCTTTTCCAAGTTCCCCCTCTACAACGCAAAAGGAGTGTGTCCAAACTTCACACTCTCCTTTGTGCTCGTCTGTCAGAATACAGCTT
>CAUVFB010000123.1:0-5291 GCA_963551095.1 uncultured Prevotella sp.
CAGATTCAAATAGATAGTATATAGAATAGGGATCCATTTGTCTTTTTCATCAGGTACCAATTGACTGTATTTCTTCATAAAAGGCAGCGATTGGGCATACAGGGCATCTATCTTGGCACGCTTAGAGTATCTTTGCCGCTGCCTTTCCAGCTCTATGGCCTGGTTGAAATATGCCAGTCCGATGTTGTAATATCCCTCGGCAAGGTTCTTATTCTCCTTTATCAGCTGCCGGCTAAGAGCTATGCTTTCGCCATATCTTCCCATATTCAGGAGAAGAGTGGCCTGAGTCAGTCTGAAAAGAACACTTGTCGAGTCGGCTATCAAGGCTCTTTCGGCGATCAATAAGGCCGAGTCGGGTTTGTTGTTATGGGCATAGTACTCTACAAGGCGTGGGAAGAAGTAGGCGAAGTTGGGGTATTCAGCAAAACCTTTCTTGAGTGCATCGACATATCTGGCCGTATCTTTCTGCAGGAGGAAGGCTTCGGCTTCGTACTGCCGGACGAAGTTCAGCATCGGGATGTCCCGTTCTGCCAGAGATAAGTACTTGACAATGCGTTCTGCAGACTTCATCCGATAGCCGCAATACATAGCCCAATAGGCGGCATGCGGCATCAGCATATCTGTCTTCTGATAGTCGTAGCCGGCGAAGAGAGGCTGTTGTGCACAAGCGATATAGTCGTCGAAATATCCGTATGCCTGCTGATAGTCCTTGCGATGAATGTAAAAGACTCCTCCGTTGAATAGGTTCGGACGGATGGAATGGAGATAATCGGCATGGCGTGAGCGCATCTTTCCGGTGGTCTTTCCTTTCCAGTCGGATACTGACTCGATGGAGTCGTAGCTTTCCATTGTATGGAACAGGCGGCGGGTAAGGGAGAAGAACGCTGCTGTATCGTATTTCTGCTTGAGATACAGTTTCTCGTTTCCTTGTTCGTATTGCTTCGTCAGGAGTTCGCAGAGCAAAGTCCACACTTTGGGGTTCCGCCGGTTGGCGGGGTCGCGGAGCAGTTCGCGCATACCGGCTTCGGCTTTTTCCAGTCCTTTCCCGGTCTTCAGCTGTTCGCGTGCGGTCTGTATCTGCTTCTTCTGCGCGGCTCCGGCGAGCGGCTGACAGATAAGCAACAGGAGGAATATGATCTTTTTCAATGATTCTACTTGTATTTGTTGACCAGTGGTTCCAGTTCGTCGGCCTTTATTTTGTCGTTCAGCAGGGTATAGTCCATGTATAGCGGTTCCACCCAGTCGACCCTGTTTCGCCGTGGGTCTTTTGCTCTGACGCGCTCCAGATAGTTCCGCGCCTCGGCTATGATGTTCAGGTATTCGTTGTCGGAGGCATACTCGCCGTTTGTTTTCTTCTTCTTCACTTCGTCTCTTACTGCCAACGCTTTCATATTCAGACATACGCCTATATTGTAGGCAACGGGAATGCTGGTCGGATCCAGTTCGTCGGCCTGCTTGTAGGCTTCTATTGCTTCGTCCCATCGCTTGGCGTGCATGGCCATCTCGCCTTTCAGAATCCATGGAACCGTCGAGGAGGAATTCTCTTCGAGCTGTCCGTCGACGAAGTCCTCCAGGTTGAAGCGTTTCGAGGGATGCTGATAGAACTTCATCACCCACGAGAAATACCGTTCGTTCGTAGGGTCGGTTGCATACAGGCGTTTCAGTACGGCAAGATACTTGAGTGAGTCCTCGGTCGTTATCATTTGGTCGTGCATGCACTGTGCCTTTATCTCGGCCGCATCCAAGGCTGTCTCCTCATACCGCATGGCGATGTCGGCATACTCGTCGGCTGTTTTCAGGCAGTGCATCCTGTGATAATAATACGCCAAATAGTAGGCTGCTGCACCCGATTCGTCGGTCATTCCGCTGATGATGGAGTCGCTCCGGAGCGACAGGTACAGCTTCAGTGCCTCCAGTCCTTCGTCCCGGGTATACTCTTTCCTTGCCAGGAAGGTTCCGGCATCAATCAGCATCGGGTAGAGGCGGGCGATTCTGGTGAGATTCCTCTCGCGGAACCGTCGTACAACCTTTCCTTTCCGGCCGGGCATCCGGTCGTATTCGTCGCATTGCAATGACAGTCTGAGTCCGTCAATCACCGAACGAAAGAGGGTCGCCGAATCCTTGACCGTTGGGTTGCCGACGCTGTTGAATGCCGCCTCGGCCTTGCGATTCGCCTCTTCTGCCAGCTTCCTGAAATCTTGTGCAGAAACTGTCAGGGACAGAACAGACAGCAGGGCTGTTGTCAGCAATAATCTTCTCATAAGCATTTCGTTGGGTTGATCCGTTCAAGCCGCATCGCACGGTCTTTCTCCGAGCCTTCCTATGTGAATCGGTTGCAGCCCGGCAGCAGGCCGCCATCTGTAGGCTAAGTCCTGTCGCTCCTCTCTGTGGATTCCGATACCATTTACAGTTGGGTTACCGAATTTTCACCGTGGTGAAAATTATTTATCACCATGGTGAAAATTATTTATCATCGCGGTGAAAAATATTTATCACCGTGGTGAAAATTCGGAAGGTAGCCTATAAATCCTATCCGAGATACGCAACCACTTGATGGGAACCTATAGGGGGAGGACGGGTGCAGCGGCATTATAACGTGTGGGCATGCGCCACCGGGAGGGAAGGATGAGACACGGAGGCGTTGCGTTGATGATACGAAAGTCCCCCTTCCGGCAATACGCGCAGACCGTCCTTGCCGAAAGGGGAACCGATGGTTGTTGTTGTTTACTGAACGCCTGCATCTGTTGCTGCTGACTGGGTGTCAGGGTCTTGTGCACCCTTCACGAAGTAGTAGCAACCATAGAGCGGGTAGGCCCAAATGCTCTTCTTCTCCTTCTTCACGTCGAGCTTCTTGGCAGCCTCCAGGTAGCTGATGGCTTTTTCGTAAACCTCGTTGAACTGCGAGCGGGCAGCCGGCGAGAGAACGCCCTTGACGGCAGCGACGCGATCCTGTGCCTTGTAGAACCAGCACTGACCGATGGAACCGTTGAGGGCAATGCGCGACTCGTCGTCTGTGGCGAGTGCGAGAGCCTTTGTCAGTGCTTCCGCTGCTGCATCATAGTCCTTCTTCCGACTCTCAAACTGTCCCTTCATCACGAGTGCGCCGTAGCTGTTGGGGTTCTTGACCAGCTGGTCGTTGACCATCTTCTCGGCCTTATCCTGCATTCCCAATGCGCTGTAGGCAGAGGTCAGGGTGGTGAATACGGCATCATTGGATGGGTCTTTGGTATAGATATCTTCCAGCTTCCGGGCATAGTCGAGCGAATCCTGGCGCGTCTTCAGCTGTGCGCCGAGAATGGCAAGCTGCAACTGCTGGGCCTCCTTGGCGCGGTCCGGGTTCTGCAGAGCGTAGGCTACGTACTTCTCTGCCTTGGCGTAGTCCTTGTTCTGATAAGCATAGAAAGTCGCGAAGTAAGCTATCTCGTTCAGGTTCTGGTCGTCTGCCTTCGGGTGCTTGGCAAACATGGGCTCTTCTGCCGTGTCCACGTAGCGTGCCAGATACTTGTAAGCGTTGGCATCGTCCTTCGCCTCCTGATAGTAGACACCGCCGTTGATGAGCTGTCCGCGGAGAGCGTAGAGCTGATCGACCACGGCTTCGAAGCGGGGCTTCACCTTCCCTTTCTCGTTGGGCATATTGTCGTACTTGACAGTCTCTGCTCCGGCATCAAAGGCCTGGCCGACTGCCTTGTAAAGTCCTGCTTCGTCGACGGGCTTGTTGCCTTCCTTGCCCATCTGCTTGTTGGTTTCGTTCTCAATCTGAATGGCCTGCTCGGCGTTTACTTTCTTCATGGCAAGTTCGTAGAGCTTGTCGTAAGCCTTGGCTTTCTCGGCATTGTTGGTCAGCTGAGAAAGACTCGACTGGAGAAGACTGGCAGCCTCTTCATAGGTTTGTGCTTTCAGTATGGCCTTCAAAGGCTCACTGTCGCCGGCAAATGCAGCTGATGTACTGAGTAGCATCAACGCTGCGAACATTAACTTCTTCATTTCAGTTATCTTTATAATGGTTTATAATTTCTCTTCTTCGGTTGGCTCGTTGAGTTCGGTTGTGCCTGTTGTGTCGCTCTTGATGTCGCCGGCGTTCTTTGCCCACTGGGCACGGCTTTCGCTTTCCACCTGCTCTTCCAGTCCGGCACTCATCACCTTGCATACAGAAGCAATGACATCGTTCTTCTTGGCGAGGTTGATGAGTCGGACGCCTTGTGTTGCACGTCCCACAACACGACACTCGGCAACGGCCATTCGGATAACAATGCCACTCTTGTTGATGATCATCAGGTCGTTCTTATCGGTAACGTTCTTGATAGCCACCAGCTTGCCGGTCTTATCGGTAATGTTGATGGTCTTCACGCCCTTTCCTCCGCGGTTGGTCAGGCGGTAGTCTTCTACCATCGAACGCTTTCCGTAACCTTCCTCGGATACGACCATGATGGTTTCGTTCTTAGGATCGTTGATGGCAATCATACCGATAACTTCGTCCTGGCCGTCGTCGTCGAGCCGCATACCGCGCACACCTGTTGACACACGCCCCATCGTGCGGATAGCATCTTCGTTGAAACGGCAGGCACGACCGTTGCGGTCGGCCATGACCAGCTCGTTCTTTCCGTTGGTCAGTCTTACATCTACCACTTCGTCGCCCTCGTTGATATTGATGGCAATCACGCCGTTTGTACGTGGACGCGAGTAGGCACGGAGCGAAGTCTTCTTGACCAGTCCCTGCTTGGTAGCAAATACGACATAGTGGCTGTCCAAGAACTCGTCATCGTCCAAGCCACTGATGCGCAGGAAAGCATTCACGCTGTCGTCGGCATCCAATGCCAGCATATTCTGAATGGCACGACCCTTCGAACTCTTGTCGCCCTCGGGTATATCGTAGCATTTCATCCAGTAGCAGCGTCCCTTGCGGGTGAAGAAGAGCATCGTCTGGTGCATCGTGGCAGGATAGATGAACTCGGTGAAGTCCTTATCGCGGGTACGTGCTCCCTTCGAACCGACACCTCCGCGGGCTTGCTCTTTGAAGTCGGCCAGCGGAGTACGCTTGATATAGCCGAGATGACTGATGGTGATGACTACAGGGTCGTTGGGATAGAAGTCTTCGGCATTGAACTCGTGCTCTGCAGGGATAATCTCCGTGCGACGTTCGTCTCCGTATTTCTCCTTTACCTCTTGCAGCTCTTCTTTCATCACTTCTTTGCAACGTTCGGGATTGTCGAGAATCTCCTGTAAGTCTTTAATCTGTTGCATGAGTTCTTCGAATTCCTGGTGCAACTGATCCATACGCAGTCCTGTCAATT
>CAUVFB010000124.1:0-5272 GCA_963551095.1 uncultured Prevotella sp.
CAACGGTCAGCCTATAAGCCGTTCCGAATTTGAGTATTCGTATAATAAGAACAATGCCGACGGCGTGATAGACAAGAAGAATGTCGATGAGTATGCAGACCTTTTCATCAACTACAAACTTAAGGTTCAGGCTGCACTTGACGCTCATCTCGACACGCTGACCTCGTTCAAGAAAGAGTTTTTAAGCTACCGCGACCAACAAATCCGTCCAACAATGATTACTGATGACGACGTAGAAGCAGAGGCACGCAGGATATATAAGGAGACGCAGGAGCGGATTAACAACAATGGGGGAATGATTCATTGTGCACATATCCTTTTCCCTGTCAAGCAGAATGCGCCCGTTCCTATGTTGGAACAGGCGAAGAACCGCGCCGACTCTGTCTATAACGCACTCTTGAAGGGAGCCAGTTTTGAGGCAATGGCACGCCAGTACTCAGGCGATAAAGGTACTGCTGTCAACGGTGGGAAGCTCCCTCCGATAATGAAGGGACAGACCGTTCCCGAGTTTGAAAACGCTCTGATGGCTTTGAAGCCAGGAGAAATAAGCAAGCCGGTGCAGTCGCCATTCGGTTATCATATCATCAAGATGATAGGGCGGCAGGACTTTCTGCCCTACGATTCGGTGAAAGCAGACATCCATCACTTCATTGAGGTGCGTGGACTGCGCGAGCAGATTATCGACAATAAACTTGATACGCTTGCCAGGCTGGCAGGTAACGGAACGACACCCGAACAGTTGCTTGACCAGAAACTGACAGAACTGGAGGCGAAGAATCCCGACTTGAAGCATTTGGTAAGAGAATACCATGATGGACTCCTCCTCTTTGAAATCAGCAACCGCACCGTATGGGATAAGGCTGCACAGGACGAACCGGGATTGGAAGCCTATTTCAAAAAGCACAAGAAGAATTATAAGTGGGTCGAGCCCCGCTTCAAAGGTATTGCTTATCACGTAAAAGACGAAGCTGACGTAAAGGCTGTCAAAAACTGTGTGGCTCACATCCCATTCAAAGAATGGGCAGACACGTTGCGGAGGACTTTCAACAACGACTCCATTATCCGTATTCGGGTAGAGAAAGGAATCTTTAAGCCCGGCGATAATGCCTGGGTTGATAAGCAAATTTTCGGTAAGGATACCATCGTTGCCCCTGTAAAAGGTTATCCAATCGATGCTGTTTATGGAGAGAAGCTGAAAGCTCCGAAAGAGATGGATGATGTGCGTGGGCTCGTAACATCCGATTATCAGGAAGCATTGGAGAAGGCTTGGGTTGCTGATCTGCGCAAGAAATACAAAGTGGTGGTCAACCGCGATGTATTGGCTACGGTAAATAAGCACTAAGCACAATAGAATATGAGCATGTATACAAATAAAGTGGGACTTCTGCTTGTTGGCATCGGCCTCTCGGTTGTGGGACTTCGTGCTGACGGGTATGTGGCTCCGCTTCATCAAGTGGCGGATTCCGTCTCGTCGCAACCTGTTGATGACAACAACATCGTGGATGAGGTGGTTTGCGTTGTGGGCGATGAGCCTATACTGAAGTCAGACATTGAGGTAATGAAACTTCAAGGTCAGGCAGAGGGAATGAAGTGGAAGAATGGCGACGGCGACGCAGAAGTGTTGGAACAGATTGCCGTTCAGAAACTCTTTTTACATCAGGCAGCCCTTGATAGTATTGATGTACCGGAGTCGGAGATTACCCAGGGAATCGATCAACAAATCAATTACTGGATTTCCTTGCCCCAAATAGGTTCGAAAGAAAAATTGGAGGAATACCAGCACAAGAGTATCTCACAGCTTCGTCAGGACTTACACGATGATTACAAGAATCGTCAGTTGGTGCAGAAAATGCAGGAGAAGCTCGTCAGTGATATTAAGGTATCGCCGTCAGAGGTGCGCGACTACTTCAGAAATCTGCCTGTCGACAGCCTTCCTATGATCCCTACTACGGTAGAAGTACAAATTCTGACTCAGACACCCAAGGTGGAACAAGAAGAAGTAAACCGTATCAAGAATGAGCTTCGCGATTTTACCGACCGTATCAATAAAGGTGAGACTTCGTTTCAGACACTTGCCCACCTTTATTCCGAAGATGCCGGTTCAGCAAGGCGCGGTGGAGAGTTGGGCTATATGGGGCGTGGAATGCTTGATCCGGCATTCGCTGCTGCCGCTTTCAATCTGACTGACCCCAAGAAAATATCCAAAGTGGTCGAGAGCGAGTTCGGTTATCATATCATCCAGCTTATCGACCGGCGCGGCGAGAAGATTAACTGCCGGCATATCCTGCTGAAACCGAATGTGTCGGGGGCTTCGATAGAAGCGGCCAAGGCTCGTTTAGACTCCATTGGAGCCGATATCAAAGCGGGAAAGTTTACTTTCGACGCAGCAACGGCATTCGTGTCGGACGACAAGGATACGAGAAACAATCATGGGCTGATGGTCAACTCGTCGGAAAACATACGTACCTCGCGTTTCAAGATGAAGGATTTGCCCACTGAAGTAGCCCGTGTGGTGGACACGATGAAAGTAGACGAAATATCTACTCCTTTCCAAATGGTCAATGAGAAAGGAAAGATTATATGCGCTATCGTCAAGTTAAAGAGCCGCATACCTGAGCATCGTGCCACAATCACGGAAGATTTCCAGGCGATGAAAGACATTGTCGTAGCGAAACGCAGGCAGGAGTTCGTGCATGACTGGATAGTCAAGAAGATAAAGGATACGTACATAGCGATGAATCCACGCTATAGGAATTGTAAGTTTGAATACGAAGGTTGGGTCAGATGACTTTGAATAGCGACAGAACAGCTACATCCGGCGGGCATAGAATCACTCTTGTTGCGATTCTATGCCTGCTTGGGCTATGTATGCCGATACATTCGTGGGGGCAGAAGCCCACGGCGAAGAAAGGAGACAAGGTATATCTTGACCATGCCGACAATCTCCGGCATAATCAATACGAAATGCCCGACGTGCAGATAGCCAAGGGCAAGGTAAAGTTCCGCTACAAGGACATGACGCTCTTGTGTGATAGCGCGTATCTGAACGATAAGCAGAGTTCGTTTACTGCGATGGGGAACGTCAGTCTGAAGCGTACTGACGGGACGCACCTTACCTGTTCGCGGCTCTACTACGAAGGAATGGCACAGATGATGCGTGCCCGCGAACATGTCGTCCTGCGTCAACCGGGAAAGAGTCTGCGCTGCGACAGTCTCGACTATAATATGATGTCGAACGTGGGCAACTACTTCGGAGGCAGAGGGACACTTGTCTATGGTGTCAACACGGTGATTGCCGATACGGGCGACTACAACACGAAGAGCCACGATGCCAACTTCTCGGGCAATGTAATCATCCGTACGCCGAAATACCGTATCCGTACGCCAACGGCTCATGGCAATACAGAGACGGGAGAGCTGCACGTAATGGGCGAATCGGTCATACGTACAACGAAAGGAGAGGTGATTCATACGAAAGACGGGACGTACAACAACAAGACCGACCATTTGGAACTGGTGGGACGCTCCACCATCAAGTCGCCGCAACGCGATGTCGAAGGCGACAATATTACTTATAACAGCACGACGGGAGAGGCGGAAGGATACGGCCATGTGAGAATTGTCGACAAGGCAAACCGCCGCACCATTACGGGCGAGGAAGTCAAGTACAACGAGCGCACGGGTTACAGCGAAGGACACGGTAAGGTAAAGGTGGTAGACGAACAGGCACTGCGGACAATCACGGGCGATGAGGTGGTGTATAATGCCAAGACCGGACACAGTGAAGGGCACGGAAACGTGCGGATTGACGACAGAAAGAAGCAGCGGACCATCACCGGACGCGACCTGATATACAACAGCAACACGCACATTGGCGAAGGCCGGGGCGATGTTTACTACATCGACTATAAAAGCAGATATGCTTTCTATGGCGACTATGTGCATTATACTGATTCGGCCGCCATTGCTTTCGGAGGGAAACCCGGCGCGGTGGCAAAGGATTTTTCGCAGGGCGACACACTGTTCGTCCATGCCGACACGGTGAGCATGAAGGCTTTCAGGCTCAATACACCCGAGATGTACCGCGAGGTATACGGTGTCGACAACGTGCGAGCCTACCGTACCGACGTGCAGGCGGTGTGCGGATTCCTCGTCGCCAACTCCAAGGACTCCTGTCTGACCCTCCATGAAGACCCGGTGGTATGGAACGGAAACCGCCAGCTCGTAGGCGATTCCATCAAGGCATATATGAACGGCAGAAAAATACGCAAGGCATACGTCTACGGGAACGCTTTCTCGGCAGAGGCTCTGCCCGACCGCGAGCATTACAATCAGATTTCATCAAGAGATATGGAAGCCGATTTCGCAGACGGAAAAATACGCCGGGTCGATGCTGTCTCCAACGTGCTGTCGGTCTATTACCGCGCCGACGACAAGGACAGTACGTTCCTCATCGGAATGAACTATTCCGAGACAGACACGCTGCGAATGTTTATGACACCCGAGAGAAGGCTGGATCACATTTGGACATCGAAGATTACAGGAACTTTCTACCCCATGTTGCAAATTCCCGCCGACAAGGAGAAACTGCCCGACTTCCATTGGTACGAGACGATACGCCCACGCGACAAGCAGGACATCTACCGCCGTGCAGGGCGCAAAGACGAGGGAAACATACAGCGGAGAGCAGCCGTTGTTCCGCCCCGACAGAGAATATCGAACTAAATAAAAGCAGTGTCATACATCCATGTTTTGGTTTCATCAATTCCAACCGCGCCGTTTCCGCCACGAGTATATCTATGTAAACGAACGGAAAGAACGCCTGCGCCGACTGGAAGAGAAAGCGCGCGCAGAGCTGGGGAAATCTTCGCAGCCCGTTTCCGACCGGGAGGAGATACACCGGGCATTCACCGGCAGGATGAGCCATCTCCGCCGGCGTGGTCGGGGAGGTTGGAAAGGAATCCCATTGTCGACAATAGCCTTGTCGGTGGCGTTGATCATTCTCTTTCTCCTATTGCTTTTTTATTGAAGTGGAAGCTAAGAGGGGATGCCCTCTTAGGATGAAGCCGAAAGTTCGTTCTGCGCTATATCTGGTCTTACTTACTGATGCCAACGTTTTATCCATTGTTAGGAACGACAAGTGTCCTCCCTTAGGAACGACAAGTGTCTTCCCTTAGGAACGACAAATGTCCTTCCTTAGGAACGACAAGTGTCTTCCCTTAGGAACGACAAGTGTCTTCCCTTAGGAACGACAAGTGTCTTCCCTTAGGAA
>CAUVFB010000125.1:0-5211 GCA_963551095.1 uncultured Prevotella sp.
GCGCCTCCATTGTCGTAGACATTCTTTCTCCTATCAAAGAACTGATGCAAGAACAGAGAGGCTGGGACTCTACTGCATTCGGTACCATGCAGGGGTCTGAAACCTTCTTGAACGTATTCGTATTCTTCCTCATCTTCGCGGGCATCATCCTCGACAAGATGGGTGTTCGCTTCACAGCTGTCTTGTCAGGGGCAGTCATGCTCGCAGGTGCACTCATCAAATACTACGCCATCAGCGAGAGTTTCGCCGGCAGTGCACTTGACGTATGGTTCACAAACAACCTCAACCACATTCCCATTTTCGAGCAACTGGGCGTTTCTCCTTTCTATGAGGGTATGCCGGCATCAGCAAAGGTAGCGGCCTGTGGCTTTATGATTTTCGGTTGTGGCACAGAAATGGCCGGCATCACCGTTTCTCGCGGTATCGTGAAGTGGTTCAAGGGACGCGAGATGGCTTTAGCCATGGGTTCAGAGATGGCTTTGGCGCGCCTCGGTGTGGCTACCTGTATGATCTTCTCACCGTTTTTCGCCAAGCTGGGCGGCAGCGTCGACGTTTCCCGTTCGGTAGCATTCGGTGTTGTCCTCATCTGTATCGCACTGATGATGTTTATTGTCTACTTCTTCATGGACAAGAAGCTCGACTCACAGACGGGCGAGGCAGAAGAGAAGGAAGACCCATTCAAGATCAGCGACCTCGGAAAGATTCTCACAAGTATGGGCTTTTGGCTTGTCGCTCTGCTGTGTGTGCTCTACTACTCGGCTATCTTCCCTTTCCAGAAGTATGCCGTAAACATGCTCCAGTGTAACCTTACGTTCACCGAACTCCCGGCTGATTCGTTCTGGGCTTCTTCCAGCGTAACCATCGTACAGTATGTCATCATGCTTGTCGTAGCCGCAACAGCATTCATGTTCAACTTCATGAAGAACAAGGCCATGAAGAATACGATGTTGGCCCTGTCTGTTATCAGCCTCGTCATCTACTGTTACATGGGCTATATGCGCCAGTCGGCCGAGTCCATCTTTGCTGTGTTCCCACTCCTCGCCGTAGGTATCACTCCCATTCTCGGCAGCTTTGTCGATCACAAGGGTAAGGCAGCATCCATGCTCGTACTCGGTTCTCTGCTTCTGATTCTCTGCCATCTCACTTTCGCTTTCGTGCTTCCGCTCTTCAAGACCAGCCAGGTAGGAGGTGTCATCGTGGCTTACGTAACCATTCTCGTGCTCGGTGCATCGTTCTCCTTAGTTCCCGCATCACTGTGGCCAAGCGTCCCGAAGCTCGTCGATGCCAAGATTATCGGATCGGCCTACGCCCTTATCTTTTGGATTCAGAACATTGGTCTGTGGCTGTTCCCGTTGCTGATTGGCAAGGTGTTGGATAAGACAAACGTCGGAGTTACCGACCCAACCCGGCTCAACTACACCGCTCCGCTGATTATGCTTGCCGGACTGGGTGTCATTGCTCTTGTTATTGGCCTTGCACTCAAGATGGTCGACAAGAAGAAACATCTCGGACTGGAAGAGCCTAACATCAAGGAATAGTCCATTGCTGTAAACACATGAAAGGGGATGTATCATAAGCCGTTCTTATGGTACATCCTCTTTCTTTTGCATAAAGCTCCGCCCTTTCTCGTGCCGGAGCTTCACTATTCCCAGAAGTCATTGCGCTTTGGGGCTTTCTGAACCCAATACTCCAAGGCACATTTTTACTCTTACACGTACCCTCCAACAATACGTCTCCTGCATAGAGGCAAATACGGATATAGCAGAAGACGCGACGAAGAACGGGCATACTCGCCCCGGATACGCCCGACAGACAGCCTGCCAACACCCTGCCGACCGCCGTCCGGTAACGATCTCAATGGCGAAACCCTCGTGGGTTTTCGGCAAAAGGGTATAGGGTTTCAGACAAAACCCTCGTGGGTTTCCAGCGAAAGGGTATAGGGTTTCGGACAAAACCCTCGTGGGTTTCCAGTAAAAAGGTATAGGGTTTTGGGCGTCAGACATGGGAGTCCCTGACTCAGACAGAAGAATTCAGATGCCGAATACACAGAAGTAGAGAAGAAAGATCCGAAGTTTGACAAACGAGTATAAAAGAGAGAGTGAAGCTTTGACACACTCCCACTTTTTGCAAATTGTTCGCGAACTTTTTGAGAGAGGCTTAGAGGGCGGAAAGCTCACAAAGGATAAGCACCAAAAAAGCCAAGCGACCGGGAGGAATCGCTTGGAGACTGAAAGAAAGACTATAAGGAAAACGAAGTCCCGTTGTCAGGCATCCGCTTTGCTTTGGGGACTTGGAGAGGCCTTGTCGCCGCTGTCGTTCCTGATGAGCGCGAGCAGATGTTCCACTGCCTCGCCCTCGGGAATGGCGCGTTCGACACATCTTTTCTTACGATAGAGACTGACTTTCCCCGGTCCTGCACCTACATAACCATAGTCGGCATCGGCCATCTCGCCCGGTCCGTTGACGATACATCCCATGATACCTATCTTCAGTCCGGTCATTCCTTTGGTAGCCTCCTTGATTCGGGCTATGGTCGTGCGGAGATCATAGAGCGTGCGTCCGCAGCCGGGGCAGGAGATGTACTCTGTCTTTACCATTCTGAGTCTGCCTGCCTGTAGAATGGCAAAGGCTGTTTGCTCTATTTCTTCCTGCGGAATATCGCCATCGTTCATCAGCCACAGTCCGTCGGTCAGTCCGTCTATCATCAATGCTCCCATGTCGGCAGCCGCTTCGAGTTGGAATTGGCTTTTAAGGGCGGTGTTGGTGTCAGGAGTTGCGCACCGGTTGTTGAGAGTGTGTTGATACATCTCTGCGAAGACAACAGGATTGGTTGCCCCGGCTATCATTAATTGATGGACGAGTGCACGTTGGTCGCCCAGTCGGTTCTGATGATTGCTCATGCATACAACGACTATTTCGGGATGAGTCTTGAGGCATGCCAGAAGTTCTTCTGATGGAGTGCCGTATTTCAGTACAAGAAACTTCATGTCGGCTTTGATGGTTCCGATGAACGGCATGGCGGTAACGGGGAAGATGGGGTATACGCCGGCATGGGGCAGCTTACCCTTGGATGCCAAGACAGCGTAGGCGTTGAAATCGATAATGTATCGTCGGGTTCCGGGGAGGTTTTCGGGCAGCTCGCCTTGTACGTAGATATAGTCGGGCTCGGGCACATCGGGCGACGAAACTGCATTGACAAGATCGTCAGACTTGCGTGTGGCTATCACCACGGGTACGTTGTCGCCTCCGATATTGCCTACCGGTACCGTCTTTCGTCGCTCAGGTCGCAGGTAATCGAAGTCATTCGCCTGCTCGGCAGGTATGATAAGATGTCCCTGACGGCGACGTATGTATGACGTAAGATACTTGGCCACGGGAATTTCAGCCTCAGGTTCTTCGCTCAACGATACACGTATGGTGTCGCCAATGCCGTCGGCAAGGAGTGCGCCGATACCCACCGCACTCTTGATGCGCCCATCTTCGCCCTCACCTGCTTCCGTAACGCCCAGGTGGAGCGGATAGTGCATGTCCTCCTTGTCCATTTCTGATACCAAAAGGCGCACCGACCGCACCATGACTACCGTGTTGGAGGCCTTGATAGAGATAACAATATCGTTGAAAGCATGCCTCCTGAAAATGCGCAGGAACTCCATGCAGCTCTCAACAATCCCCTCGGGAGTATCGCCATAGCGCGACATGATGCGGTCGGAGAGGCTTCCGTGGTTCACACCGATGCGTACGGCAGTATGATTCTCCTTACATATCCGAATGAAAGGTATCAGTCGGTTCTCTATCTTCTGAAGTTCGCGGGCATACTCCTCGTCGGTATACTCGAGTTCCTTGAATGTGCGAGCCGGGTCGACGTAGTTTCCGGGGTTGATGCGTACCTTCTCCGCATAGAGTGCGGCTATATCAGCTACGTTTGCATTGAAGTGGACATCGGCACACAGCGGGGTCATGAATCCGTCAGCACGCAGTCGTGCATTGATATTACGGAGATTCTCTGACTCACGCCGTCCCTGCGTAGTCAGGCGCACCAGCTCGCCACCGGCATTAATGATGCGTTCCGCCTGGGCAGTACTTGCTTCGGTGTCGTTGGTGTTGGTTGTCGTCATCGACTGTACGCGGACAGGATTGTCTCCTCCAATATCAAGTGCACCCACGTGTGTAACGGAGGAGGAACGGCGGGTGTAGTTGAATAAATCTACCATTGTCTATAATTCAAAGTTCATCATCCCCAATTATGATTCTCTGTCATTCACGATCCCAAGTTTATGATATGCAAAGTCGAGCATTTCTTGCTCCTCACTCAATCCAACTTCTTTGCATCGCAGACAAGCCACAATGGATATTCAAAACCATAACTTTGGAACGCGAATGATGATGTTTAATAACTCGGGCGAAACTCAGCATTTGAATCGATAGTCCTTGATCGCTGCCAGTTCCTCGTTGGCCTTCTCTATTTTCCCGCCAAGTGTGGACTTCCATGCCTCAACTTTTGCAGCAATAGTACTGTCGCCCAATGCCATCATTTCGGCTGCAAGGATGGCCGCATTCTGTGCACCGTTTACTCCAACAGTGGCTACGGGGATTCCGGGAGGCATCTGTATGATGGAAAGCATTGCGTCAAGACCGTCGAGCATACCCTTGATGGGAACACCGATAACAGGTAACGAGGTCGAGGCTGCTATGACTCCGGGCAGTGCAGCCGCCATGCCTGCACCGGCAATAATCACCTTTATGCCACGTCCCTTGGCTTCTTTGGCAAACTTCTCCACAGCATCGGGTGTGCGGTGAGCAGACAATGCGTTCACTTCAAAGGGAATTCCTTGCTGTTCCAGCCACTTACAGGCCTTCTCCATAATGGGCAGATCACTGGTCGAACCCATGATAATGCTTACTAATGGTTTCATCTTTGTTTTGTCTTAGAGGATTTTCTTATATTAAAAGGATGGTTACGAACGAGCTGACAATGCCCAAAAGTAATCCGCAGGTAACTTGTTCGAGTGAATGCTGCCTCAGAATAATACGACTGGAACCCACCATTCCCGAAAGAATGAGTGTCAGGCATATCCACCAAACGGGGTTGAAGTCGAGCAACATAGAGAAGGCTACTAAACTTCCGAGTACTCCTCCGATGGCAGCCGTGTGAGTAGAGATCTTCCACCATACGTTGATAATGGCGCAAAGCACTTGTATGACGAGTGCCAC
>CAUVFB010000126.1:0-5183 GCA_963551095.1 uncultured Prevotella sp.
GTTAATACTGTTCTTTGTTCCTGCCGCTGCTTGTCGGCTGTATGACGAAAAGCTCCCGGCAATTACAGGGCACAAAATTACGAATAATTCTGTCCCCTGCCAAATATTCCAAGTTGTTTTTATCGTATGGAGATAATCTTGCTGCTCTTGTCCATCTCCATAATGGTTTGGCCGTCTTTGTTGGTGTATGCCATCAGAATTCCCTTGACAACGACTGTCTTTCCTTTCTGCAAGTCGTCTTTGGAAGCGAAGTCTGCCCCGTCCTTTCCTTTGCCGGAGTATATCTTGAGAGCCTTGTCGATTCCGTTGTCGGAGATGTAGTAGGTGATGCTCTTGAACTTGCTGTTGTACAATTCGACCTCGGCGATGATACCTTTGACATATGCTTCGCCTGTGAGAGGCTTGCCGCCGTTGTCGTTTATCTTCTGAATAGCTTCCGCAACGGTCCATGCCGTGCTCTCGGTATTGAGTTCCGTGGTAGCAGGCGTGTCTTGTTTCTTTCCGTTGAGGGAGTAGATGTAGTTGCCTTGTGCGACTTCCTTGGTGCCTTTGAAGTCGACCAGCTTGCCATAGACTACGACCTTGTCGCCTGCCTTTATCTGGTCTGCAGATGTGAAGTGCTTGTTTCCGAGGGCGAAGCCGCGGTAGACGGTCAGCTGACCTTTCTCCGTCCCGTCATCAGAGATGTAGTATGTGGCATTGCCGTAGGTGCCGGTGTCTACTTCCTTTACACTGACGATGGTGCCGGCAACGTATACTTCCTTGTCGAGACCTTTGCCTTCTCCGATGAACTTCATTGCTGCGGCCACGTTGAATGGGTCGGTTTCCGTGCCCGCCCCTTTGGGTTCGCCCGTCGGTGTGGGTGTGGGAGTCGTTCCTTTATCGTCGAACGAGATGCTGTAAGGAGCAGGAACATCCTCGCAACTGGTGAATGCGGCGGCTGTCAGAGCCAGTGCCAGCATTGAATAAACGATTCTTTTCATATCTTTCTGTCTGTGATGATTTAGTGAATGGAAATGATTTGATTGCTCTTGTCTACTTCGGGTGTGCCGTTGTACAGCTTCAACTTGCCGCGAATAACCACCTGCTTGCCCACTGTAAGCTGTGCGGCGGTGGCGGGCGTAAAGTGTTCGCCGTTTATCCAATAGCCGCGGAACACCAGAAGTTGGCCGGTAGTCGTACCGTCGTCGGATATATAATAACTCGCGTTGCCATATGTTCCAGTGTCAACATTGTCGACCTGTGAGATTTTCCCCGATATATAATACTCGGTAGCATCGGCCTTGCCCAGGCTTGCATATGCCAACGCACGCGTAACGTCCAATGGATGGGTCTGCGTACCATTGCCTGTGCCCGGCAAGCCGGCGAATGGGTCGACCGCCTGAGTCGGTCTGATGTCGTCAAGGGAGCGGATAAGAATCTCCCACTGGTTGTTGAAACGCTTAAAGATGCCCGTGATGTCAACCTTTCCGGTGGGTATCTTGGCAGCAGCGAAGTCGGCATAGTTGCTGTTGTACACGATGACGGTCTTGCCATCCTGCTCGTTCAGAGTCCAGCTGACGCTTCCTGCGCCGCCGTCAGCCTTGGCAAAGGTGCTGTCTACACCCGCGTTGTTGTCTTTGAAGCTGACGTTGCGAATGATACCGAGCTTGCCGGCATCGTCATCAAGACTCCATGTCGTCGGGTTTGAGCCTACGGCAAACTCTGTCGGTTCCACTGTTGTCTTGCCGAGAATCCTGTAATGCTTGTCCCAGGTAGCCCGGCTCATGCGTCCAACGTATGTTGCGTTGTTCTTATTGGTTGTCGGTACACCGATTTCAGCCTGCTTTCCGTAGTTGCCTACGTAGAGATCTTTCAGACTAACCAATATCTGTGTGCCCACGGGGAGACTTCCGTAAATGCCATTCTGCCCCACCGCCACGATGATGGCACCCGTTTCATCCTGCAAGGCTATCTCGTTATAGATGTTTCCCTGGACATCCGAGCTGGTTACTACACCTTTTATCTGTATATCGTCTGTAACTTTCGCATAGCTTTTACCGTCGCGATAGTCGGTAGCGATGTAGGTTGCGAACTGGCTTTTCAGCTGTGCGATGCTGACAAGATGACTTTCTGTCAGACTGTTGTTGCCGTAGGGAGCTGGTGCATTCTCATCCGTCCCAGCATAACTGTCGCCCATACAGGATGCGAAGAGGGTGCAGACGGCTGCCATCAATAAATATTTCAGATTCTTCATAATGCTCTCTAATGTTTAGAATTTATAAGCTACGTTCAGCATTCCATTGATGCCGTTGACATAATACTTCTTCGGATTGCGGTAGAAGTCGTAGGTACGAGCCGACGTTTCACCTGTTTTCTGATTGACAGTGTAGCTGCTCCGGCTTTGTTCGTAGCCTCCGCTGACCATCCGCTGATTGTTCAGCAGGTTGGTAATCATCAGGTTGATAGACAGACTACCGTGGTGCAGATAAATGCTTTTACCTATTGAAGCGTCAAGCATGAATCCTCCCCTACCCTTACTCTGTGCGTACGGCGTGTAATTGCCGTTAGCATCCATGCCGCCAAACTGTGTTCCCATCGTGCGCAAGGTCTTACCATAGCGCAGACTGGGTGCATAGGAAAGATAAATGCGGTCGTAGTAGTTGCCCGAAAGGTCGATAAACCAGCCCGACTTATGGTAGCTGAGGATAGCACTGTAGGCCGAAAGCGGTGTGCTTGCTTCGCGCATACCTTTATTATATACTACGTCCTTGTAGAAAGTACTCTTGGTGGAGTTCATATAGACAACGTCTGCATTATTCATATTCTTGGCTTCGCTCCATGTTCCAAGTGTCTTGAAGCTGAGATTGTTAGTCAGTTTGAAGTCCAAACCGAGTTCTATGCCATAGTAATTCTTCTTGATGCCGGTCATGCTGACGTAAGTAAACGAGTTGGCATCGTCGAAATAAAAGTTCTGCCATTCGGTAACGTGTGTCAGATGATTGTAGTAGGTACTCAAATTAGCGTGCAGCCAGCCAGCCGAATACTGATAGCTGAATTCTCCGGAGAAGATTCGCTCGTTCCGAAGATTACTGATAAAGTCATTATTCATCTCAGGTGAGACGAAAGCATTGCTTGCATTAGGCGCACGGTGTTCGTAACCCAGCCCTAAAGAGAGGGTATTGCCACCGCCAATAGTCCAAATAGTGTTGGCTTTTAATCCTCCTGTAACAAATCCGGCATGCTTGCCTTTACCAAAAGAGTTGTCGGCAAACATACCGTTGCGCATGTGTCCGTGTCGGTACATGTTGTCGTAGCTAGTCTTTGCAGCCACCATATAATATATATGTCCAATTGTCTGAACATAGTTAGCCCATAGATTGGCTCGCCGGACATTGATATTGTAATCGTAACCGAAGCGGTCTCCCTCGTAGATGAGTTTGCCTAAGCCCTGCGTCCCCATCGTGTTGAGGTCGTACTGAACGCGTGGGTCGGTAGCAGCATAGGTACCGATGGCATACGTATTGGTGTTATGGAAACTCTTGGCACCCAACAAATCTTCCATCGTTTGGTAGTGTCTGCCAAGATTCTGTCCCAAGGCGAAGCCGACATTGAAGAGCCGATTCCTGCCGATATGGTTGGTAAGTGTTGACGAAAGTGTCGTCATAAAGTTGTCAGTGTGCTTTGCCTGCACATAGTAGAGGGCATCCTGTCCGTTCTGTGCAGCCTGACGGTTGGCATAATAGAGGCGATCCCACTGAATTTGTCGGTTCTTCTTGTCACCCCACCAAGCTACTGCCGTGTTCCAATCGGCAAATGCCTGCGATGTGCGGAAGCGTGTGTTGTTTTCGTTCCATACGTCGTAGTAACTGCTGGGAAGATTCTTCCAATAATCTGGCTGTGGGTTGTCGCTATTGTTATAGTTCAGTTTCGTACTCTTATACTTCGAGTATTTGGCAAAAAGACTCGTTGTCAGTTTTGCATGTTCGTTGATATCCCAGTCCCAAGTAAGGACAGTTGACGGTGCAAAATCGTTAACGACTCGGCTATTGCGCTTGTGTCCGTTCTGATACCCCCAATATGGGTTGTACTGATAGTCGTTGGCGAGCCAGTAAACCTCGTCGGTGCTTGCTCCTTGTGAAGCGCGTTCGGTGGGATTTCCCCATGTTGAGAAACTCAGCGAGTTGCCGTTGCTCCATTTTTTCTGTACCCCGAAGTAATAAGAAAGGGAGTTATAGAACGTTCCTTCGACATATCCGCGGCTCGCCCAACGGTATGCCACGCTGGCAGCGATAGCCCATCCGTTGGCATTGAAGCCACTGGCGTAGTTGTACATAGTCCGGGTCGTATAGTTTCGATTGGCCAATGAGAGGGTCAGTCGGTTGCCGGCAGCCATCGACCCTGCTCTGAAGTCGTAGTTGTTGCTTCCGGCCAAATCAGTCATGGAGAAGTTATTGCTCTCGAAAGGTAGCGCGAAGTCCACGTTGCGGGTCTGTTGATTGATTCCGCCTACCATGGAATAGCGGAACTGTCCCGTTTCCATGTCGTTCATCGGTGCCCCGTTGATATAGACGCTATTGTACTTTTGGTTAAGTGCACGATAGCGGAAGCGCATGGGCGAATAGAGATAACCTACCAGAGATGCATATACATTACTGTTAGAGTTGAGGATTGTAACATTATCTGTCATTTCGTTATCCTCTCCTAATTGTGCTTCGGTGAAAGTGAATGCCGATTCGTCCATCGCGTTTGCTGTTTGTTCTTGTTTGTTCGCATCGGTCTTAGTGTTCTGGGCGAATACCATTGATGAACAGCAAAGAACAAACAAGGCAATTGTCAGCTTTTTCTGCATAATCAATTTGATAGTTAGTGATTTAATATCTTGTATGAAAGGCTGATTAAGCAAACGGTTCTGCAAGATGATTCCTGCTATTTACCAAGCCTTTTATCCTTTGCAAAGGAACGAAATATATTTTGAATAAAAACGTTTTTTGATTAAATTTTCGGCAAGTATGCTTATTTGTCGGAGAATTTCACGACTTTTGCAGGGCGAGTTGAGTATCGTTGGAGTCTTTTCACCATTAGAACAACTCTCTATGAACGAATAGAAGAATATTAAAATAATGAGGAAACTATTATTATCCCTGCTTATTGGCACATGCCTTTGTTCACCGGCAACAGCCCAAAAGAAGTATTCCGTCTAT
>CAUVFB010000127.1:0-5173 GCA_963551095.1 uncultured Prevotella sp.
CAACACCATCCCGGTGGTCAACTTCCAAAACAAGACCTATAACTTCACCAAGCAGACGCTCGGCTTCGCCTACCGCAAGTGGGAGGGTAGCACCTATGACAAACCACGCGTAGTGCGCATTCATGTGGAGCAGACTATTCCTAATGGCTCCCCTGCTGTCAAACAGAAAGGTTTGATTGACATCACACAGAATCCCGGCAGTGTCAAGGAGTTCCTCTCCACCCTCTATCAGTGGGGCCGTAAGGATGCTTTCCCCGGCACAGATGCCATTGCCGACGGTTCGTTCAACAAGAATGCCGGCGACAACATGTCCATCCCCAATGGTATCCAGCATCCTGAGAACTTCTACACAATAGGTAACTCCTGGAAGGCCTTTCCTCCTGCCGGTTACAGTTATTGCAACCTTTGGTCTACCGACAACATAGTTTTTGATACTTCTAATTATGGTAACGACAATCCTGTAGTCAAGACCGTTTACGATCCTTGTCCCGCTGGATTAAAATTGCCCGCCTCCAATGCTTTTACCGGCTTCACCACCACGGGAAATTTCGCCTTCAACTCATCTGAATTCAACGTTGAAGGTTCTTGGGATATGGGTTGGACTTTCAAGTCGAAGACAGGCCCCAACACCGTCTTCTTCCCTGCTTCGGGAGGTCGCAACGACGGTGGCGGTTTGTTGGTCAGCGTGGGCAACGAAAGTCTGTATTGGTCGGCGATGCCGGACTTCACGTGGTACCAAGCGTGCCTCCTGAGCTCCGGCCCGTACAACGTGATGCCGGTGGAAGTCGGCCATCGGGCTTATGGTTTCGCGGTGCGTCCCGTCTCAGAATAAATCCGATTCCACAAGGCTATTATAGCACAACATCCTCATATTGAAAACGCCTCTGCGGGGTTGAAGGTCTCCGCCCTGCAGAGGTTCACAACAGGAGACCGCACATTGATTATTATGGCCAATAAGCCTATTTTATTTGTGCTGAGAGAGCTGAAGCTCAACATCGGCAAACAGGCGGGCAAGACGGTTATCGTCGCCCGGGCAACAGGAAGACACCGGGTGGACTTCCGGAACTTCTGTAAACGTGTTGCCAAATCGTCCTCGTTCAGTCCGCAGGAAGTAGCAGCAGTGCTCGACATTGCATCGGAGACAGCCCGCGACATCGTTGCCAACGGCGATATTGTCGACTACGGCGACCTCGGTACGCTGATGCCTTCGTTCAAGAGTAAGGCCGTCGACAAAGACACGCCTTTCCGTGCGCAGGTGCATATCGAGAAGCCCGTCGTCCGCCTTGTCCCCAACAGCAAGTACTTCACCCTGACCGACGTTACCTACGAGCAGGTAACGGAAAAGCCAGAAAAAGAAAAGGAGGAAAAGGAGAAGAAGAAGCCCGAGGAGGGCGGAGAAACGGTAACGCCGTAGCCCTACCCCAGCCCTCCCCAAACGGGGAAGGAACCAAGCTACCGGGGTTTTGCTTGTAGATGAATACGCCCCACGCAAAGATTGGTTTGCGTGGGGCGTGTTGTGTGTTGGACAGAAAGTATGCGTTATGCTTTCTTTCTTCCCGGCTTGGTGGCAAGGATGAAGTAAAGGATCAGTGCAGCGTAAGCAACGAGTGAGAGAAGTTCGGAAAGGTGGTTGTTCCACCAGTCGGCATAGTCGAACTCGATGCCGCCAAACTTCAGCAATGCAGACACAACCCCCATCAATGCACCTCCGGCAATGAAGCCTGAAGCAATGAGGGTGCCTTTGTCGCCGCGTTCCTTGTTTACCGCTTCATTCTTGGAACGGCTGGTTACAAACCAGTTGACAGTTCCGCCAACGAGCAACGGTATGTTCAGCTCCAAAGGAATGAACATGCCGAGCGCGAAAGGCAGTGCGGGAATCTTGCAACGGTCGAGCACCAAAGCAATGACGGCACCGATTCCGTAAAGAATCCATGGCGCGCCCTGTCCGCTCATCAACGGTTTGATGACCGCAGCCATTGCGTTCGCCTGCGGGGCGGCGAGCTTTCCGGAGTTGAAACCGTAGGTCTTGTCGAGCACAATCATCACACCGGCAACGGTAGCGGCCGAGATGATGGTGCCGAGGAACTTCCACGTTTCCTGTTTCTTGGGGGTTGTGCCGAGCCAGTAGCCTATCTTGAGGTCGGTAATGAACGATCCTGCCATCGAAAGAGCCGTGCAGACAACGCCTCCCATCAGCAGTGCGGCCAGCATGCCGGCGTTTCCTTTCAGTCCGACAGCCACCATGACTACCGACGCGAGGATGAGCGTCATAAGCGTCATGCCCGAAACGGGGTTGGAGCCTACGATGGCAATGGCGTTGGCAGCCACTGTGGTGAAGAGGAAAGCTATGACTGTAACCAGCAGAATGCCTACTACGGCATGGAGAAGGTTAAAGTCCATCACGCCGAAATAGAAGAAGATAAAGGTAATCAACAACGTCGCGATGCTTCCGAAAGCAATAATCTTGAACGAGATGTCGCGTTGGGTGCGCATCACGGTCTTATCATCGGCCGTCTTGCCTTTCATTTCCCGGGTTGCCAAACCTACTGCGCTCTTGATGATTCCCCACGATTTCACAATGCCGATGATGCCCGACATGGCAATTCCGCCAATACCGATGGAGCGTGCGTAAGCCTTGAATATCTGTTCGGGAGCCATATCGCCGACAGCCATTGTGATGGTTGGATCCCACTGATTCAGCACTGTATCGGGGAAGATGAGTGCCATTCCCGGCACAATCAGCCACCATACGGCCAGCGATCCCATACAGATGATGGCCGCATACTTCAGTCCGATGATGTAACCGAGTCCGAGTACGGCTGCACCCGTGTTGACCTTGAATACGAGCTTGGCTTTGTCGGCAATCGTCTCGCCGAAGCCCACGATGCGACTCGTTACGCTCTCGTTCCACCAACCGAATGTTGCCACCACGAAGTCGTACAGTCCGCCCACCAAGCCGGCCAAGAGCAGAGGTTTAGCCTGGCTTCCTCCTTTCTCGCCACTGACGAGCACCTGCGTTGTAGCCGTTGCTTCGGGGAAGGGATATTTGCCGTGTTGATCCTTGACGAAGTACTTGCGGAAAGGTATCAGGAAGAGAATGCCCAGCACGCCGCCCAATGCAGCCGCTATGAACACCTGGAAGAAGTCGGCCTGCAGGTCGAGCATGTAGATGGCAGGCATCACGAAGATACCGCCGGCAACGACTGCTCCCGAGCACGCACCGATACTTTGGATAATTACGTTCTCGCCCAATGCGCCCTTACGCTTAGTTGCTGACGACAGGCCGATGGCTATAATGGCAATCGGAATGGCTGCCTCGAACACCTGACCGACTTTCAGTCCCAAATAGGCAGCGGCTGCAGAGAACAGCACAGCCATCAGTATTCCCCACGTAACAGACCATGGGCTTACCTCGCGGTAGGTTTGTCCGGGCTTCATAATCGGCTCGTACTCTTCGCCGCCTTTCAATTCCCGGAAAGCATTCTCGGGCAAATTGAAGTCTTGAATCTCTTTATTCTCCATTCTTTTATAGTATTATTTGGTTGCAAAGATAGTTAATTTGTCGGTAAGCCCACAGTGCAAAGGGAGGAAAAGATTAACTTTGTCGCATGAAAGAAATAGAACCGATAGCCGTTTTCCATTCTCCTTTTACTTCCAAGTTTGGTATTCCCCGCCAAAGCGGCATTGTGGAGGAACTGCGCGGAAAAATTATCTTCGAGCCGGAATACCGCTGTGTTGAAGCTCTCCGTGGGCTGGAGGGATTCGATTTCCTATGGCTAATTTGGGGTTTTTCTGCCAACCGTTGCACGGGAAGCGAGACGAAAAGCCTGACCGTCCGCCCTCCGCGCTTGGGTGGAAACGAGCGAATGGGCGTTTTTGCTACGCGTTCGCCGTTTCGTCCCAATGGTTTGGGACTTTCGTCGGTACGCATTGTTGGCATTGCCAATGGAACTATAGAGGTGTCGGGAGCCGACCTGATGGACGGAACGCCTATATACGATGTCAAGCCCTATCTGCCGTCTGCGGACAGCCATCCCGATGCACGCGGCGGATTTACAGACTATCGCGACTGGCAACTACTGTCGGTTTTATTCCCCGAAGAGTTCGGACAGCGGTTCTCGACGAGCGAACTTGCTGCTCTGAAAGCTGTACTTGCCGAAGACCCGCGTCCCAGCTATCAGCACGATGCAAGCCGTATCTACGGTATGCCCTTTGCCGGGCGGGAAGTCCGGTTCAAGGTAGACGGCAGCGTACTGACTGTAGTTGACGTTGTCCGTCAGACGAAATAACCTGAGAGATTCCTACTATTCGCTTTCGATCGATTCGATGTGCGGTTTAGGAGCCGATGGGGGTGTCGATGCGGATGATTCGCTTTGGGTTGCATCCTCGCTGTTTCCGTTGAGAGCCGACTCTTCGGCTTCGTCTCTGCTGTCGTGGGTGGCACTGTGCCGGTTGTTATGTCGACCGCGAATACTATTAAAAACCTTTTCCGCCTGACTTTCTTCCTGTTTGTCCATAGAGTCCTTTTCGAGGGTTCCTTGTATCAGGGTGTCTATCTTTATCGCGTTCTTGTCGGCCAAATTGGAATCGGGTTCTATGGCCGTCTGCGTGTATTCGGGATCGTTCTTATGAACACTGTAATAGTAGACACCGAACACGACAAGAAAGATAGTGCCTATGATGATGAAAACCACCAAACCACGGCTGATGGTCGGCTCATTGCCGGTATCGTCATGGCGGGAATGAGGAAGCGGTGAACCACAGTTAGGACAATAGGCTTTGTTATCGTTAACCTCTGTATGGCATTCGGGACATTTCATAGAAAAGGAATCTTTTGTAAATCAACGGCAAAGTTACATCAAATCAGACACAGCCACAAATAAAACCTTTTGTTTTTCCGAGCCTCCTTTTGACCATCCAACAAGGCTTGGGTTCTCTCCCTGTGTGAGGTATATATATATAAGGTGTCATCAAACTGTTCCTCCCAATCGGTCGTTAGTTCTGTTTCGTAAGAATAAGCGTCCCGAGAACCGACGGGAGACTTGCCGAACTTCGGCAAACATCAAAACGAAAGTTGTGTTAACTGCCGAAGCTCGGCAAACATCAAAACGAAAATTGTGTTAACTGCCGAAGCTCGGCAAACGCCAAAACGAAAGTTATGTTAACTGCCGAA
>CAUVFB010000128.1:0-5169 GCA_963551095.1 uncultured Prevotella sp.
ACATCGCTACATCAAGGGAATGAGCGGCAGCAAGCAACAGATGCTCCGCTTCGAAGAAAGTCTTAAGGATCTGCCGCTGGAAGAAAAGGAGAACGCCATCGCCTTATACCTCGACCTGAACAGAAAAGCATTGAAAGGCCTGGACATGAAAATCGTTCTCGCACGCTCGATGGCAAACTATTCCGACACGTTCAACTATCTGATGACGCTGGTCAACGACCATAGAAAGATGGTGAGATACCTGAATCTACTGCGCGAGATATACATAAAGTACCACGAAGTAGTGGAACGCGACGGTAAATTCGGAATCCTCGACCATTGCGGGCGGGTGTTGCTGAGTCCCAAATATGAGTTTGTCCGAACCTGCTACGTATATGTCGACGACCTGCGCACAATGCCCGTCATCGCCCAACTCAACGGAAAGATGGGGCTGGTGCTGCCCGATGGCAAGGATACAGTGATCGCACCATTCAAGTACGACAGCATCTCTCTGCGCGACGAACCTCCGTATTTCGAAGTGAAATACAACGGAAAGAAAATGCTGATGACCACAGAAGGAGTAGAAAAACCCATCAGCAGAACATAGCGGAAAAGGACAATCGTGCGCCGTCATCCGCTATTCCGGACGGACGCTTCGCTCCCAACCGCACCTTTGCAGACGATTATAAAGAACAGTATCAGGATGCTACTGAAGTTTTTCCTTACCTGCAACAAAATCGGAGCATTCACTCTCGGAGGCGGATACGCCATGATTCCCATTATGGAACGGGAGTTTGTAGACAAGAACCACTGGATGGAACGAGAGGAATTCGTTGACATTATGGTCGTCGCACAGACTACGCCGGGCATCTTCAGCGTAGACATGGCAAGCCATATCGGCTATAAACTGAAAGGAGTCTGGGGAGGAATCGTAGGCGCACTGGGCATCGCGTTGCCCTCCATCATTGTCATTACACTGATAGCAATGTTCTTCCACAACTTCAAGGACAACGTGTATGTCAACAGATTCTTCTCGGGAGTCCGTCCGGCAGTGGTTGCCCTCGTTGCCGCTCCTTGTTTCAAGATGGCCAAGACTGCCGAAATCGGATGGACAAACGGTTGGATTCCTGTCGCAAGCTGCCTGCTGATATGGCTCATGGGCATCTCGCCCATATGGATTATCCTTGCTGCCGGAACGGGCGGCTACCTGTGGGGACAGTATCAAAGACGTAAGGAGACGAAGCCATGATATTCTTAAAGTTATTCTATGTATTCTCGAAGATAGGCATCTTCAACTTCGGTGGGGGCTACGCCATGCTGTCGCTGATTCAGAACGAGGTGGTTGTGAAGAACCATTGGCTCTCCAATGCCGAGTTTACTGACATTGTCGCCATCAGCCAAAGCACCCCGGGACCTATCGGAATCAATGCCGCCACCTACGTAGGCTATACCGCCGTTGTCAATGCAGGCTATCCTCACTGGGCGGCCGTGCTGAGTGCGGTCATGTGCTCATTGGGGATCATGTGGCTTTCGTTCATCCTGATGATATGCGTCAGCCACTATCTGATGGCACACAAGGATTCACGTGGGGTAAAAAATGTTTTCAAGGGGCTTCGGCCAAGCATCATCGGACTGATTGCCGCTGCTGCTCTCCTGCTGATGACTAAAGACAACTTCGGTTCCTACTCCGACAATCCCTACCTGTTCTCACTGAGTATAGTTCTTTTTGCCGGCTCATTCTACTTTACACGATCCAAAAATGCCAATCCGATACTGGTAATGCTGGTCTGCGGCTGCATCGGTCTGCTTTTCTACTAAAGCTTTCCCTCCGGAACATTCATCCCTTCAAGATAGACAAACCAACTCGTCCAAGGGTATTAAACACCCTTGCCCAAGGGTGTTAAACACTCTCATCCAAGGGTGTTAAACACTCTCACCCAAAGGTGTTAAACACTCTTATCAAAGGGTGTTAAACACTCTTGAACAAAATTCTACGGGAACAATAAAAATGCAGTTGGAAGCGAGCTTCTCTTCGTTTATCTTCTACTCCACCAATGCTTCTTCCTGGGTGGCTCATGGTCATCAAACGAAAGGCTGTTGAAGCCCCGGCTCATCCATGTCTCATGGTTCTTAATCATCTGATAGATGGTTCCCCAGTCGGGCAGACCGCCCATATTGCGGTCGTCGATAAACATATCCGCCTTTATCTTTCGGGAAAAACTCCCGTTCTTCGATTCGTCTTCCTCAGGAAAATCCTTGTTGACAGCCCAAAATTCTACTCCTCGAGCCTTGCACCAGTCTATGGCTTCCTGCAACAGACTGCCTTCGCGCACGCTCCAAAGTATTAACTGATGTCCGTCCTTGATTAACATTTTCAGGGTTTCTGTCGCAAAAGGCATCTCTGCACCAATGGCAGGATAGCGGTGTTCTACAATCGTACCATCAAAATCAACTGCTATAACCATTTTCTTCTTCTTTCTAAACAATAGCCCTTACCAGTTTCATAGACTGGTAAGGGCATTATGCAACAAATAATTATCAACGTTTTACAGAGTTATCGTGCTTGCTGCCATAGTGACTGTTGCTGTAGCTTCCGTAGTTGCCATAGTTTCCGTATTGGCCATACGAACCATACGAACCGTAACGATGATTGCCAGCCTGACCATAACGGCCGTATTTTCCGTAAGTACCATAGCCATAGTAGTAGCTATACTTGCGCTTGGACATATCAATACCGTTCAATACAATTGCCATATTGGGTAGCTTCTTCTCATTTGCCAGCCCGTTAATCATCTCAAAGTTCGACTTCGGCGTATAGTCGGCACGGCACATATAGACAGAAGCATCTACTACACGAGCTATCTGCAAGGTGTCAGTAACCAAACCAACAGGTGCCGTATCGATAAGGATGTAGTCGTAATGCTTCTTCAGCAATTCAAAGATGATATCCAGGGACTTCCTGGCCACCAATTCCGCTGGATTGGGAGGCACGGGACCAGCCATCAACAGGTCGAGATTTTTGTTTACGCCTGATGGTAATATCTGTTCCAAGAGTTCCTCCTCGGTGGGCGAGTCTCTGACAAGCAGGTTGGTGATACCATGCTTGTGGTCGTTGATCATAAACAATTCTGCCAAACGAGGGCGCCGAATATCCAAACCTACCAGGATGACCTTCTTGCCCAGCAAACCAAAGCTCACTGCAAGGTTGGCTGCTGTGAATGTCTTTCCCTCTCCTGATGTGGAAGAGGTGAAAAGTATCACATTCTGGTTCCCTTTCAGCATGAATTGAAGGTTGGTTCGCATGGAACGGAAGATTTCTTCCATTTGGTTGTTCTTGTTTTCGTGTACCACAATATCGGCTTTCCCCTTGGCTGCGTCATTGGCTACAGCTACGTCGGCAAGGATTGGCAGCTTCGTAAGACGCGCAACATCGTCGTGTCCCTCTATCTTGTAGCGGAAGAACTGTATCAGGAAGATAATGAGAGACGGGATGGAGAGACCTATCAACAGGGCAAACAACAGTATCATGGAAGACTTCGGAGCCACCTTGCCCATAAACTGCGGCTCGTCAATCAGTCGTCCTTTGTCTACTGTTGCTGCCAGGGAGATACTGTTCTCTTCTCGCTTTTGCAGCAACATCAAGTAAAGTCCCGACTTCACCTCCTGCTGGCGGCCGATTTGTGTCAACATACGTTCTTGTGCAGGACTCTCGGCAACCTCTTCATTATATTTGCTTAACTGCCTGGAGAGGGCATCACGCTGTGTTTCAAGGTTGCGCCGGGTCGTATTGATAGTGCGTCGAATATTAATGTTCATTTCACGAATCTGTTCTGTCAGCGGCTCAACGACCGGTGAGTTCTCAGAAGCACTGCGGAGAATACGATTACGCTCCAAAACCAGTTCGTTATACTTGGTTATCAGTTCACCCGTACTTCGGTCGTTTATGCCTATATTGGTAGGAAGCACCTGGGACAGATTGCGAGCTGAAGACTCAAGTTCACCTGCCATCGTATTGAAAAGTTCAATCTGAGTCTCCAAATCCAGCAGTTTCGTGTCAGATTCGTTCTGATTCGTAACAGAATTGGAGGCATTCAACTTTAGCTCAACCATTCTGTTTTTCTGCTTATAGTCCTGCAATTCGCCTTCTGTCTTGCCGAGTTCGCTATTGATTTTCTCCAAACGGGAAGTAATAAACTTGTCTGTCCGCAAGGCAATGGTGTTCTTATCCTGATTTGCCTGACGGTTGTAGACAATGGCAAGCTGCTTCAAATAGTCAAGAGCACGCTGTGGAACCTCATCGGTCATCTGAAGCTGGGCTATCGTAGTGGTCTTAGACGTTTGTGCAACCTGAAGTTCCCCGACGTATTTATCGGATGCCATCTTCGGCGACTCTATCTCTACAGAAAGCGATTCACCATCATGCAACATACCAGCAGCATTCGGACTGATAGTGATAATGCCGGCACGGGTAGCAATGGTAGCCGGGAACGACGTGAACTTACGCATAATGGAGAAAGGACCCTCAAAAGCATTCTCGTCAATGGGCACAGAATAAACGCCCGACACATTATAAGAAGAACCGTTGCGAGTGATGGTTAAAGAGATGGGACGATTCAACCGGTTGAGATGAACAGGGTCTACATCTACTGTCAGAGGCTGATTCTGATAGAGAATCTGAGACTTCACACGTCCCTTCCGACTGTAATTGACATATAGTTTCAGATCCCTGATAGCATCTTCTGCCATTGAGTGGGAGGTGAGAATCTCCATCTCATTGTCGAAGCCACTTGAATTGGACATAATTCCCAAATTCGCCATACTCTGTAAGTTCTGTCCCCGTCGACCGCCACTTCCATCGTCGTCCTTAACCAGCAACTTGGCACTAACCTGATAGATCGGTGTTGTATAACGAAGATAAATAGCCGCAAGCCCAACACAAATGATTAGCGAAAGAATAAACCAGTACCAGTTGAGAATAACGGCACGATAGATAGCTTGAAAGTCAAGCGAAGACTTCTCTTCCTGCTCTTGCACGTTATCCAGTGCAATTTTCTTGTTTTCTTCCATTATAATTCTATTATATTATATGCTCATTAAACATTCTCTACAAGACTGATAAGATACTTCCCATAGTCGTTTTTCGCCATAGGACGGGCATCTCTCAATAGTGTCGCCTCATCTATCCAGCCA